>JBJMGO010000077.1:0-12671 GCA_045807825.1 Pyrinomonadaceae bacterium
AAACCTCATCCCGTCATCCGAAGAGGTGATGGACATCCTGGTCAAAACCGGCGCATATCGGCGAGGTCACTTCGTCTACCCGAACGGCAAGCACGCGTCGCATTACTTCCAGATGCCGCTGGCATTTAGGCTCTACGACAACGCAAAGATCCTGTCAGTGGGTCTGAGCCGTCTTTTTCGGATGGAGAAGAATATTGCAAAGGCACTGCCAAAGGTCGCGATCGTGAGCCCCTCGCCTGCGGGTATTCTGGTGGCGTCGGGAGTTCGCGAGGCACTATCAGCGGAGCAGTTGTACTGGGCCGAGATCGAGACGGACGGCAAGCGGCGATTTAGGCAGTTTGTCACTGATTACGGCATGAATCAGGCGATCATCGTCGACGACATCAATCGCTCGGGCAAGGCTATTCGCGAGACCCTTGACCTGCTGAGAGAGGCCGGCGGCGAGGTCATTGGAATAGGCACGATAGCAAAGTTTGACGACGCTCCGACCGATTTTGACGGCATCCCGGCAAAGTCGATGTTGAGCTTTGACGTTAATTTTTACGGCACGTCCGACGAATGGAAAGGCTCCCGCAGCGCGTCCGATGCTCAAGAAGAGTCAGTCAGATTCTAGAGAGGAATTATGAAGTTACCAGGTGGACTCGATATCAACGCGATGATGCAGCAGGCCCAGCAGATGCAGGAGCAGATGGGCCGCGAAATGAAGGAAATGACCGTCGATGCTGCCGCGGGCGGCGGTGCCGTTTCGGTCAAGATGCGGGGCGACTTTGAAGTTATGTCGCTGACGATCTCGCCGGACCTGATCAAAGATGGTGACGTTGAGATGATCCAGGACCTCACAGTTGCCGCTCTTAACGAAGCTCGCCGCAAGGTCGAGGAGAGCCTCAAAGGCAAACTCGGCGGTATGCTGCCTCCCGGTTTGATGTAAGAGATCTCAACGCAAAGACGCAAAGTCGCAAAAGACGGAAAGGAATGCCCCCTTATGCTTTCTTTGCGTCTTTGCAAGTTGGCGACTTGGCATTAAATATTTCTGAAAATGCTTGACTACTCAGAGCCAGTCTCCCGCCTTATCGACGAGTTCAAACGATTGCCCGGCATCGGTGCAAAGTCAGCTCAGCGGCTGGCTTTTTATGTGCTGCGGCGGCCGCAGAATGAGATCGAGCAATTTGCACAGGCTCTGTTAGAGGCGAAAGCGAGGATAGTCTTTTGCTCCACGTGCAACAATCTCACCGACGTCGATCCCTGTCTCTATTGCTCGAATACAAAACGTGACCGTTCGCAGATCTGTATTGTCGAGGAGCCGTATAATCTCGTCGCGGTTGAGAAAACGCGTTCCTACCGGGGACTGTATCACGTCCTGCACGGCACGCTTTCGCCTATGCGGGGCATAGGGCCCGACGAGCTGATGCTGAATAACCTGATCCCGCGCCTGCGGCCCGAGAATAATGACGGGGTCGAGATCCGCGAGATCATCGTCGCAACCAATCCAACAACCGAGGGCGAGGCTACGGCAAACTACATCGCCCGCCTCCTTAAACCACTCGGCGTCCTCGTCACCCGTATTGCGATGGGAATGCCCGTAGGGTCTGATCTCGAATTCGTAGACGAGGTCACGATGGACCGGGCGTTAGCCAATCGTCATGCGATCTGAGACGATTCTCACCCCGTTCAAACATTTGTTTATCTGTGTTAAATAATACTTGACATTGTTGTTCACTAGTAGTACCTTCCTTTTGGCGGTCGTCTGCGTGGCGATCGTCTCCCCGCTTTAAACAATCCCACACAACGCAACCGTCCACCGATAACCGGCTTTAATGTCGGGTCGGAGCACCTAAAACGGCAGATCCGCCGTAATAGGTGGCCGAGAAAGCTCGCGGGCACGTCGACAGTACGTTCATGGCTCCCAACGGAGATGGACAAGTAGGCGAAGCTCTCGTGAAAAATCGGCTGGGCTGATCAGTAGCTAGCTATGAAAAAGGAGAGAAAGCCATGTCCATGTCAGAAATATTTACCAAGGCCGTCCTTGTCACGATCGCCGTAGCGGCGTTCGCGATCGCGGCCACAGCCCAATCAACGAGCGGCACAGTTACGCTGAGCGGTACGGTCTCAAAGTATGTTGAGATCGCCTCCAACGGAGCCGTAACGCTCACAGGAAATTCCGGCGGCGGCGTGACCACCGACGGAATACTCGGCAATACGCTCGCGGTTGTCGTCAATATGGGCGAGCTCAGCCCGTCGAATGCCAACAGCTTCGTCAAGGTGACGGTGCCCTTAAGGGTGCGCAGCAATGCAGCGTACGTAGTCTCGGCAGCCGCGGCCGTCGCCGGCACCGGCGTGACCGCGAACAAGGTTGTCGCGTCGGATATCGGTTTTGGCATTGCTAACATCACCCGCGCCGGAGTGGGCGTCGCCGCAGGCGCAGATACCAACTCGACAACGGGTGATCCGACCCTCGGTGGTGCCGTTAACGGCGTTACCGGACGGTGGGACTTTGGTGCGGGTAATACCAACCTAGGTGCCTTCGCAGTAGCGGCGACGGCCCTCAATGGTCCTCAGATCATGAACGCGGTGCCGCGCAGCAATGCGAACGGCCTGACTGCGAATGCCATTTTTGCCGTGAAGCCGCAGTTCTATGAGAACGGAACTGTGACCGCGACAACTACATTCACAGTTACAGCTCCGTAAGAGATGAGTATCTCAAGATTCATCTTGTTACTGGCTCTTACGCTCGGTAGCCTGGCCGTCGCATACGGCCAGGTTCTCGACATTTCCTCCGGCGGTGCGCCGACGATCACAGGGTCGATCGGCGGATCCGTCACCGGCAGCTCAAGTGTGGCCAGCGATCTAGTCGTGACGATAAACTTCGGTGAGCTCAGTCCGGCGAACCCCAACAGCAATGTCAAGGTCACGGTCCCTATCGCCCTGCGGAGCCATGGTCCGTACCAGGTGACGGTCACTTATTCCGGCACGACCAGCGCGAACCCGCAGGCCCTGCAAAGGAGCGACATCGGCTTCGGAATAAACAACTGGCGCCCGCTGGGGTCCCAAGCGCGCGTCTGCAACAGTCCGCACATAATGTACTCCCCGTTCAGCAACGACCCATCGACGAATATCACGCTCTCTGCATCGGGGCGCGCGCAGTACGTGTCCGATCTAGCTGACGTCGCGACATCGACGATGATCCTCAGCGGTCCCCGGCTGTCAAACAACAACAACGGCACTCGACAGCCTAATGACGGATACATCTTTGACGCGGTCTTTGTGGTGACGCCACAGTTTTACGCGACGGGCGCAACCAGTGCGACGCTAATTTTTACGATCTCGACGGGACCGAATGTCCCCTGCTAACAAAATGAGAAGAGTAGTCTTTTTGCTTTTGATGTTGATGCCGCTCGGCGCATATGGGCAGGGAAGTATCGCGATGGCGCCGGCACGGTTCGAGCTTGAGATGAAGCCCGGGCAGGAAACGACCGTGGTAGTTAACCTCGACTTTAAAGCCGACGCCGCTGAAAAGCCCGTTCGGATAGTCGCATCGCTTAACGACTGGTCCATGGGCAAAGAGGGGGAAGTGTCATTCTTCCCGGCCGGTTCCCGCAATATGTCGGCTTGCCCGTGGCTGATCTACTCGCCAGGCGAAGCGGTCGTCGCTCCGGGTGCGCTTCACCAGATCCGCATAACGGTATCAGTCCCAGAGAATGCGACACCGGGCGATCACCTTGCCGCTCTCATTGTTGAGCAGCGGCCGGAGAACCTGAAGTTTGCCGAGGGCACGCGGCAGATGGTCGTACGTTACCGGCTTGCAACTGTTTTTTATATAAAAGTCGGTGGCCTTACCCGCAAGGGCGCTCTTACCGATCTGCTCGCGCAAGCAAACGAGAATGGGATCGTCGTCACACCCACATTAAGGAATGAGGGAAATAGTATGATCCGTCCGGTAACGGAACTCTCGATCTACGACGAGGCAGGCCAAAGGGTCGCGAATATCCCTCCGACGGAGGACCTGCCGGTGCTCGCGAATTCAGAACTAGCGCAGCCGCGGCTGCTTGATAGCTCTCTGGCGGTTGGTAAATATACCCTCAAATATCGAGTCGACTTTCAGGATGGGCGCCCGGTGACCGAGGGTGTCACAGACCTCGTAATCACGCCTCAGATCGCCAAGGTATTGGGTTCCCGTAAAAAGACCAATTAAGCGCGCACCGGATATCCCACATGTCTTCCCAGGGAGTTTCCCAAAAGGATGAGAGCTTCGCTCGCAATGTTGGCAATCTTAGCCGCCATGATACTGGCGGCGACTGCGAATGCCGACTTGCCGGGCGGCGGCGATGATAAAGGAACTCCCGCAAAAGGGCAGGTCGGATTTTGGCCAATACTGATCAACGGCCGCGCGGTCACAGGGCCGAACAGCCTCGCGCAGACTCGCGACGGCCGATTGATGGTGCCGATCTCGACGATCGCCCGGATCCTTGGCGACCGCGTAATCCTGGACGTGGACAAACAACAGATCAGCGTCATTCGCCAGACCGGCACGGCTGCCAGTTTTAATCTGCGACTAGGTCAGATCACAGAGAACGGCTCGGTGGTCCTCACGATCACAAGTACGCTCCAGCTATCGCCTTTTACGCCGGATACCGACGCGGTAATGCTGCCGACCGAGGTCGCGGCTGCGCTCCTCGATGCCGCTATCAGGCTCGACTCGAAAAGAAATGCCGTTCTTGTCACCCGTGGCATCCATGGCGTCGTAACTCAGCAGAAACAAAAGCGCGCGCCGGCCGAGATCTACACAGCCAACTACGAGTACGACCTGACCGGCTACAACACGTCGGCGTCGAGCAGTCTTAACCTGAACGCTATCGGCCGGATCGGCGATGGGCGGTTCAGCTTTAGATCGATCTCGAGTGGCAACTCATTTGCCGCCTTGTCGCGCGCGAATGTGAATTTTGACCTGGAGCGGCCAAACGGGCAGCACTTTATGGCCGGCGACCTCGGATCGGGTACATCCTTGTCGCTGATGAGCGCGAATATCCGCGGTGTGCTGGTGACGCTGCCTGCAGGTGGTTATTCATTCACGGCTTTTGGTGGCCGCTCGAGCTCGGGAACGAGCGCTCGAGGTTTAGTCGGAGATCCTGCCTCCGCGGCACTGGCGTCGGGTAACCCACAATTCGACACGACGGTCGCCGGCGGTTATGTGACCAAAGCGTTTGCACCCTTTACCATCTCCGCCGGTGGAATGATGTTTGAGGGCCGCACGCGGAACGGGAGCTTTGCCTCGACGAGCCTGACCTATGTCTCCGGACGGCTCCAGGCTCAGGCGGATGTCGGTGTCGGCTCGTTTCGCGGAACTACGACCGAGGGCCGAACGGTCAACGGCTGGGCGCCTGCGGCGGATATCTCTGCGAGCTTTAAGGCGCGTTCAAACCTGTCTTTCTTTGGCCGATATATACATATAGGCGCCAATTTCTTGTCGCCTCAACGAGGATTTCGCGAGCCGATCGATTCTGCCGCGGGCGGTTTGTCATACTCACCCGTCCGCTGGCTCAACGCGTCTGTCAATGTGAGCCGAGCACGGCGTCTCGGAGCTGCGACTGGCACCGATAGCTTTGTTTCCACGTCGATATCCCTATCGCCGGGCATCGGAAAGCCGCAATTCTATTTCTCGCATACCGAGAGCAGTTCGCTGGCGATCCGCCGGGGTGAATTCACTGTGTTCAACTTCTCACAAGCGCTGCACCGCGCGAGGATCTATGCGAATACCACGCGGGTGAAAAATATCGGTCCCGCGAGTATAAATGTTCAGTTTGGCGGCAGCTACATCGTCAACGATCGCAACACCTTTGAGGTGAGCCAGGGCATCGCAAGTCACCACACTTATAACGGCTTGGGTGAATGGCGGAGTGAGAGGTGGCTAAATGGACGGCTTGGATTCTCAGGCGGCTTTGGCTACAACTCCTCACCGAATAGCGGAGTGAGCACCTTTGAAAAGGCGTCCGCCAGTCTCTCACTCCCTAAAGAAACTTCGCTCCAGGCGAGCTATATACGCACAGTCACCGGGCCGACCTTTCTAATGCAGCTCAAAGGTAACCTGTTTAGGCGGGCCAATGCCGACTCGTATCTCTATGCGCACGAGAGTGAGATCGACAATTATGCAAAGGTATCGGGACGGGTATTCCAGGACGTGGACGGCGACGGGAAATATCAACCCGGCACCGACAAGCCTCAGCGCGACGCAACGGTCCGGATCGATGGCAGCCGCTACGTTGTGACCGACGCGAATGGGCTATTTAGTTTTGATGCTGTCGAGGCGGGGCAACACAAGGTTTATGTCGATCTGTTGACCGTCAGGGCAGATATGACCCTTGTCGATGGCGGTTCGCGAGATCTGGTTTTGGAGGCGGGCACACATACGCAGCTCGATTTTCGCCTTGCTCGATCTGGGCGGATCACGGGACGGGTGTTCATCGATGCAAACGAAAACGGTAGGTTCGACGAGGAAGAACAGCCGCTGAGCGAGGTCCGCGTTGTCACCTCCAGTGGACGCGACACGCTCACCGATAACGACGGAGTGTTCTCGATCGCCGATCTCGTACCGGGCGAGCATGTCGTTCTGATCGACGAAAAGACTTTGCCCGAGAAACTCCTGCCTGCATCGAAGCCGCTGGCCGTTAAGGTCTTTGAGGCTCGCGAGACCGGTGGCGTGTGGCTCGCGGTCGTCCCGCTCAAGGCCGAGGTCAAACAATTTTCACATCCGCAGAAATAGCTTCCTGATTACGGCATAGCGTGCTATAAATGAAACAATGGCCCGCTATGTCCTCAAACGTGATTCGGGATCGGTTCCCGAGCGGCTAACGCGTTACAAGTCCGAACTCAATGAAGAGCAGTTTCGAGTCGTAACCGCGCCGCCAAAGGCTGCCCTGGTCGTCGCGGGTGCGGGCTCGGGCAAGACGCGGGCGATCACGTATCGCGTCGCTTACCTGATCGAGCATGGCGTGAGTCCGCAGCGGATACTGCTCGCAACATTTACAAATCGCGCGGCGAAAGAGATGCTCCGCCGGGTTGAGCAATTGACCGGCTCGCAGAATGTACACCGCACGTGGGGCGGAACATTCCACCGGATAGCCAATCTAATTCTCAGGCGACATGCGGTGTCGATCGGCTTTTCGCCGAATTACTCGATCCTCGATAGCGAAGACGCGCGGGATTTCATCAACGTTTGTATTGACGAGGCGGCGATCGATACTAAGAAGCGCCGCTTTCCAAAGGCCGAGATCATCCAGTCGATCATCTCCTACGCGAACAACACCGATCAGCCGATCCGTGAGGTCGTCATGCGTCAATATCCGTACTTTGAGACGTTGACCCCCGAGATCGAGCGTGTCGATCTGATCTATCTGTCACGCAAGCAGGAGCGCAACGTCATGGACTACGACGACCTGCTGATGAATTGGAAACGTCTGCTGGTTGAAAAGCGAGAGATCGCTGAGATGTATGCCGACCAATTTCAGCACATCCTTGTTGACGAGTATCAGGACACGAATAAGCTGCAGGCGGAGATCATCGACCTTCTCGCTGTGAAGCACCGCAACGTGATGGTCGTCGGCGACGACGCGCAGTCGATCTTTGCGTGGCGGGGTGCGGAGTTTACGAATATTTACGAGTTTCCAAAGCGCTATCCCGAGGCGGAGCTCTATAAACTTGAGACCAACTACCGTTCAACGCCTGAGATCCTTGGCCTCGCAAACACGTCGATCGCGTGCAACCGAAAGCAGTTTCCAAAAATGTTGAAGGCGGTTAAGGCGAGCCGCGGATCCAAGCCGGCGATGGTGCCGTGTCAGGATGTCGAGCAGCAATCGGCGTTTGTGGCGGCGAGGATCCTGGAGTTTCGTGACGACGGAACCAAGCTCGAGGACATGGCGGTGATGTACCGTTCGCACTACCATTCGATCGAGCTGCAGTTGGAGTTGACGCGGCGCGGTATTCCGTATCGAGTGCAGTCTGGTGTGCGATTTTTTGAACAGGCTCACATCAAAGACGTCGTCTCGTACCTCCGTATCGTGGTCAATCCACGAGACGAGCTCGCGTGGAAGCGCGTCCTAAAGATGATCCCGGGCATTGGTAATGTTACGGCGAATCGGGTTTATGAGGAACTTGGAGGCCGAGCATCCCTGCTCGGCAGCGGCGCAGCGTCGAGCGACGGCGAAAACAACGACGACTTGCGAGCAGGGATGCTCGCCCTCCAGTCGGAGCGGCTTGCTCGCCTTCGCTCGAGCGACTCGTGGCGTAACTTCGTCGTGCTTCTGGAGACGCTCATTCAGCAAGAGAACCGCAACAACCCCGGCAAGCAGATCGAGCTTGTGCTGACGCACGCGTACGAGCAGTACCTTCGCGAAAATTATGAGAATGCCGACATGCGACTGGAGGACCTGAAGGGACTCGCGCAGTACGCCTCGAGATACAACTCTACGGAGGACTTCCTTTCCGAGCTCGCGCTGATCTCGACCGAGCGGTTTAACCAACCGACGCCGATCGTTGGCGAGGACGTTATCTCAGGCGGCGAGGAGGACGAGCTTCTCACGCTCACGTCCGTGCATCAGGCGAAGGGACTTGAGTGGAAATCGGTCTTTATCATCTGGGCGGCCGAGGGTAAATTCCCATCGCCCCGGTCGCTCAAGGAGATCGACAGTGAGGAGGAGGAACGCCGCCTCTGGTACGTCGCACTCACGCGAGCAAAGGACGAGCTCTACCTCACATATCCGCTCCTGATGACTGACTACAATCGCCAGACGGTTCTACAAAAACCGTCGCGCTTCATCACCGAGTGCCCGGCTGAGCTCTATGAGATATGGAACCTTGAAGAGGAGGGTCCCGTGCTGCCTACGGCTGTGCACGGTGAGGGACCCACGGACTATTTGAATTAGTCTCTACCGCTCCTGTGTGCCTCTGCTCCTCTGCGTGGGCTGATCGCATTAACGAGAATACTGGGAAGCATTCCGCGCCCGTCCGTTTAATTCACCACCACAAAGCAACCAACAAAATTCCTCGACGCATCTAGGCAAGCAAGGCTAGCCCACAAGAAACCTTTCCCCGGAACATTCTTATTTGTATGGTTGTCTAACCATACGGTGCAGGACGTGAGAAACGTCCAGGAGGGTAGAACTGTGTCTAAAAAAAGCTTTATCGATTCGGTACGAGTGGGCTCGCCTTGCAATGAGAAGTGGGAGCAGATGACGGGTAATGAGCGTGTGCGGTTTTGCTCGCATTGCGCCAAGAGCGTCAACGATCTTTCAACTATGACGCGAAAGGAGGCGACGCGCTTCGTTCGCGCCTCCGGTGGCCAAATATGTATCCGGTACATTGTCGATCCTGTTACACGACGGCCGGTATTTGCCGGGCAGTTGCTGCAGATCACGAGGAGGGCTCCGGCGCTTGCCACGGGTGTTGTTACGGCGTCTATGGCAATTTCCACTGCAGGCTATGCGCAGAGCAGCGACCCTACGCCAGCGAATGCTCCGGCTGTTAACGTGTTCAAGGACCGAGTTATCCCGGTCAGCAAGCCCGCTGAGGGAACAGGGCGTATCACCGGAACGGTTACCGATCCCAATGGTGCCGTGGTACCCGGCACAAAGGTTAGCATCGTCAATAGCGAAGGTTTGATCCTAAAAACAACCACAAGCAACGACGTAGGCAATTACGATTTTGTTGATGTTGCTGCAGGCACCTACACCCTTAGATTCGAATCGCCGGGCTTCAGGGTGAATGAACGACGGGAGCTTACCTTAAGCAACGCGCAAATCCAGGCTGATGCTCAGCTCGACATCGGCATCGCGGTGACCGTCGACGTCGTGATGGAACTTTCCAGCATGACAAGCACCGTTGGAGTGATGGCCATGGTTGTTGAGTATAAGTCTCCGCTCTCGCAAGCAGTCGCCGATGAAGATAAATCGTTGATCCGAGACGCGATCGCAAAGGGTGCGGATCCAAACGCACGCGAGACAAGCGACAGCAAGATCACTCCAATGTTCCTCGCGGTCGAGACGGGTGATCCGGAGATCGTTCAGATGCTGCTTGATGCTGGAGCTAAGGTGAATATTCGCTCAACGTCCAAAGAGACGCCATTGATGCGATTGGACAGTGACGGCACGAGATCTCTTGTCGAGCTGTTGATCCGTAATGGAGCGAAAGTGAACGTCGCGGACGAGGACGGCAACACTCCGCTGATCCATGCCGCCGAGAACTCCACGTCAGACGCCATCGCCGCTCTAATCGAAGCGGGAGCCGACGTCAACGCGGCCAACAGCGACGGCGAAACCGCGTTGATAAAAGCGGCAGACCGCGGCGACATTCAAACAGTGCGGGCGCTGCTTTTTGCCGGTGCCAGAGTGAATGATCGGGATAAGGACGGCGACAATGCGTGGGACAAGACGAGCGATCATGAGATCGAGTCTCTGCTCGTATCGTTTGGATCAGAGATTCGCGAGCCTGATCCCGCTGACGCTCCGCCACCCACGCCCGAACCGACGCCGCCGATGAGATGAGGCGGGTAAGTTCATTTGACGGTGGCGAGGTCGCGGAGCGTAAATGCCTGCGGCCTTTTTCATGTTAGAATAGCCGCGTCTTATCCCAGCCCTTTGGCGCCGATCCGGTGCTGCTCATGTTATGAAATACTGCCCAGATTGCGGGACCGAGTACGACGAAGAAGTAATCCAATTTTGTACAAAGGACGGCACGCCGCTCATAGAGAAGGACGAGCCTAGGTTCACGGCGATGCCCAGCGAAAATGAGGACGTCGGCGAGGATACCGTGGTCCGCAAACGCAATGAGCCGGCGGAAGATACGCAGACGGAGCGTGGCGAGCGGATCGTCATTCCCGCAACGCCTGCTCCCGCGGCGCGCGAGCAGCAGGTACGCACAAGGCCTGCGCAAGCGTATTACGCGCCGCCTGCCGAGCAGCCGAATACCGGTAAGATCGTCGCGCTCTCTATCCTTGGCACGGTCGCCGCGATCGGATTTGGGGCTCTGCTATTCTGGGCACTAACACGCGGCGGCAATCAAAACGCGAACATCAATGTCAATACAAATCCGCCGAACATGAATGTCATGAACACGAACGGGTTTAATACGAACTTCAACTTCAACTCAAACGTGTCGCTGCCGCCGGTGAATCTTAACAGCATTCCCACAGTCAACATCAACTCGAACGTAAAAGCATCTACTCCGACACCAAAGCCAAGCCCAAGCCCGACAGCAAGTGTTGTGCCGACGGTGACACCGGAGCGGACACCGCGGCCGTCACCAAGCGGTACTCCGCGAAGTGCACCTTCGCCGACGCCGACACCGCGAACGGGACCGCGGCCACCAGGAAATTTCAACAATCAGTAAGATCGGCCACGGATCACACTGAAAGCACGGATCAGAACATAAAGTGTCTGATCGGTGTTATCCGTGTGATCCGTGGCTAATTGATTTTACCGAGAGATGCCTCCACGGCGCTGCGTGGATCGATCACGCCCCAGCCTTGTCTGTCGATCTCATAGCTGGGAAGCCGCTCGGCGGTATCGATGAGAATTCGCTTGATCTCCGAGGGCGTTAGGGTCGGATCCGCCTCTAGCATTTGCGCCACGACGGACGAGACGATCGGTGCGGCAAAGGACGTGCCGTCGACGTATTTGTAATCTTTGTTGATGACGCTTTCGCGACGTATCTTGAGCTCGATGATCTGCCGGATACTGTGAATAGGGCGGTCGCTTACTGCGTCGAGCTCGGGATCGATACCCTGATTTTCGCGAATGATCTCGTGGATGGCCGCGTCGTCAGAACTGTCGAGCCTGTCGAGCAGCTCGGCCTGCTGGGCTGTCGGCGTGCCTGGCAAGATCGGTGCGGGCACCCAGATCGAGGACGCGATCACCTCAGGCTTTTGCAGACCATCGACCGTCGGACCATACGACGAACGGTACATGCCACGCTTTGCGCGGTTAAGAGAATTTTGATCGTCAAGACCGCCGACAGAGATAGCCGATGGGGCGCTCGCGGGTGGAAACACCGGATGCTCCGGCAGGTGACCGGCGTTACCGACCGCGCAGACGATCGTGATCCCGAGGCGGCTGCATTCCTCAACGAGTTGCGACAGCGGATCGTGCAGGTAACTCGCCACTCCGTCGCCGCCCGCGGAAATATTGACTATGCGAATCTCGAACCGCTCGCGATTCTCTAGAACCCAGGTCAAACCGTCAAAAATATTCTCGTCCGAAATGCGTCCCGTCTCCGCAAGTTTTACCAGGACGACATTCGCATCCGGCGCGATGCCGCGGTAAAACCCGTGCGAGAGAGAGCCGTTGCCTGCCGCGACGACGGACGTCATCATCCCGTGCCAGCTCGCAACATCGGGCTGAAGCAGCGACGACACGTCACCGTCCGCATCGATCAGGTTGTGATAAGCGATGATTCTGTTCTCGGGAGTCGTGAGATCGACGTGCGGGTAAAAGCCGGAATCCAGAAACGCGATCGTTACGCCCTTACCTGTAAACCTCTCATCTGCATCGAGTCGCAACGGCGTCGACAGCACGTGCGAACCGTCTTTGTTGAGTGCCGCCTCCGCGATGATGTGGTCCTTTGCTCGATCAAAAAGCCGCGCGCATCGACCGCAAACTTCTTTAAGGTCTTTCTTTGTGGGAGCGTTC
>JBJMGO010000078.1:0-8900 GCA_045807825.1 Pyrinomonadaceae bacterium
AGGTGACCGCTGCTACAAGCCGTCTTGCGCTATCGAGAAGCGCGGCACCAATCCTCCGGGACAACACGGTGCGGCCCGTCGCAAGATGGTCCAGGGCTATGGCGAGCAGCTTCGCGAGAAGCAGAAGGTCAAGCGCATCTACTTCGTCCTAGAGAAGCAGTTCCGTAACTACTTCGAGAAAGCTCGCCGCCAAAAGGGCGTTACGGGTGAGAACCTCCTGTTCATGCTGGAGCGTCGTCTCGACAATGTCGTCTACCGCTCTGGTTTTGCGACCTCGCGTCGTCAGGCCCGCCAGCTCGTGAATCACGGCCACATCACCGTCAACGGACGGAAGGTGAATATTCCCTCATTTCAGGTCAAGCAGGGCGACGTTGTCGCCGTTAAGGACCGCACGATAAAGAATCCGCACGTGGACAGCGCCTGGTCGACAGCAGTTGGTCGAGGCCGGCCGGCATGGCTTATGGCTTATGGTCGGGACCTTTCGGTGACCGTCTCCGGGCTGCCGAAGCGTGAGGATATCGACCAAAACATCAACGAGCAGCTTATCGTTGAGCTTTATAGTAAGTAGGTTTTTCCGAATTGGCTGAAGTAGCCGCGCCTGAAGAGTTCTGTTCTTTCTAATGACGGCACGGGGACAAGGTCAACTCCTGACAGCTTAAAAAGAACAAGATTATGGCAAGTACTAATTGGACAGATTTTCAAATGCCCAGCCGTCTGCAGGTCGAGAACGAAAGCCTGACGGACACTTACGGCAAGTTTTATGCAGCACCATTCGAACGGGGCTTCGGTACGACGGTCGGTAACTCGATCCGCCGTGCGCTGCTCTCGTCGATCGAGGGTGCGGCGATCACAGCGGTGAAGATTGAGGGCGTCGAGCACGAATTCTCATCGATCAAGGGCGTTGTAGAAGACGCGACCGACGTTATCCTCAACCTCAAGCAGGTGCCATTCACACTCCACGGCAGCGGACCAAAGACACTCTCGATCAGCAAGAAAGGTGCGGGTCCTGTGACGAGCGCCAACATCCAGACCGACGCTGATGTCGAGGTGCTGGACGACAGCATTCACATCGCGACGATCAGCCAGGGCGGCAGCATCAATATCGAGATGCGCCTCAAGCAGGGTCGCGGTTATGTCTCGGCGGAGTTCAATAACGACGAGGATCTCTCGGTAGGGTATATTCCGATCGATTCGGTGCACACGCCGATCAAGAAGGTAAATTACAGTGTCGATAAGACGCGTCAGGGGTCGAACACCGAGTTTGACCGCCTCACCCTCGAAGTTTGGACCGACGGCAGCGTCGCTCCCGAAGATTCGATCGGTCTCGCCGCCAAATTGGTGAAGGACCACATGTCGATCTTCATCAACTTTGAGGAAGAGGAAGAGGAATATCGCTACGAGGACATCGCTCGTCCTCCGCTCATGCGGAACGACCTCCTCGACAAGTCGGTCGACGAGCTTGAGCTCTCGGTCCGCTCGTATAATTGCCTAAAGAATGCCGACATTCGCTCAATCCGCGACCTGATCCGTCGCAGCGAAAAGGACATGCTAGGCACCAAGAACTTTGGCAAAAAGTCGCTGACCGAGATCAAGGATATGCTCCACGGCATGGGCCTTGATTTTGGAATGGATTTTGACGAGCAGGGCAATCCGATCCCCGGCAGCGGCGGTCGAGACATGGAATAGACTGGTCGGCAGCGGGCGACTGGCAGTGGGCCGTATGCTCACTGCCTATCACCAACTGCTTACCGCCTACTACTTACATGAGACATTTAAAAGCACATCGTAAACTGGGCCGCACAACGGAGCACCGTATGTCGATGCTTCGCAACATGGCGACCTCGTTGATCAATTCTGAGAAGGGCCACATCGTTACCACGGTTGCGAAGGCAAAGGAGCTGCGTCCATTCGTCGAAAAGGCGATCACGCTCGCCCGTAAGGCTCAGGTTCTCGAAGGAGACACGGCAAAGGTTGGCGAAGTGCATCTTCGCCGTCAGGCTGCGAAGTTCTTCCACGCCGGCAACTCTACATTCAAGGTCGCCGCAAGCCGTTTCGGAGTAAAGAAGGACGATGTCCAGCGTACCGCCGGCGTGGCAGCCGTACAAAAGCTGTTTGGCGAGCTCGGGGAGCGTTACAAGGACCGCAATGGTGGTTATACTCGCATCATCAAGCTCGGCCACCGGCAGGGCGACAATGCCGAGATGGCGGTGATCGAGCTTGTGGACAATCCACGCGAATTAGCGGCAAAAGCGTAAGAAGCGCCCGGCAGGAGGTTCGCGATATGAGCGAGAACACGGGTTTAGCAAAAGTGGCCGAGAAAAAGGACAAACCTACGAGTGAGCCCTCATTCAACATGGATGAGTTACAGGCGCTCGCCGCGCTTGTAAATGAGCATGGTTTTACGGATTTCGAATTTGAGAACGAGAATATTCGCGTCCGTCTCAGCAAGCAGATCAGCGTGCCAATGATGGCAGCAGCCCCGACCCAAACCTCCGCACCGGCCGTACAAGCTGCTCCGGCTGCATCAACAGACACTCCGTCCGAAGCTGGGGATCCTGACGCCGGACTCCACAAGATCGTGTCTCCGATCGTAGGTACCTTCTATAGAGCGTCGGGCCCCGATAAGGAGCCGTACGTCAAAGAGGGTAGCAACGTTTCTGCCGAAAGCACGGTTTGTATCGTCGAGGCCATGAAGCTGATGAACGAGATCCAGGCCGACGTCTCTGGCGAGATCGTCAAGATCTATGTCGACAATGGTCAGCCTGTCGAGTACGGCCAGCCGCTCTTTGGAGTTCGCAAGTAGTTATCACCGCCGAGACGCGGAGACGCAGAGGAAAACAAGGCAAGATCTTCTCCGTTCTTCCTTCTCTGCGACTCCGCGTCTCGGCGGTTGAATGTTTCTAGTGAGAGAGATCAAGAAAATCCTGATAGCCAATCGTGGCGAGATCGCGTGCCGGATCATCTGGACGTGTAAGGAGATGGGCATCAAGACCGTCGCCGTGCATTCCGAGGCCGACCGGGAGGCTCTACACGTGCGATTCGCTGACGAGGCGGTGTGCATCGGCGGTCCTCTCTCCGCGGATAGCTATCTGAATATTCCTGCGATCATCTCCGCGGCCGAGATCACCAACGCAGACGCCGTTCATCCCGGCTATGGCTTTTTGGCTGAATCAGCCACGTTCGCTACGATCTGCGGCGATTGTAATATCAAGTTTATTGGGCCCCATCCAAAAGTGATCGCGATGATGGGCGACAAGGTTGAGGCGCGCCGTACAATGACCGCTGCGGGCGTTCCGATCCTCCCTGGCAGTCCAGATCCCATAGAATCTGCAGAAGAGGCTAAGAGACTCGCTCTCGACATCGGGTTCCCCTTGATCATCAAAGCGGCCGCGGGTGGCGGCGGACGCGGAATGCGTATCGTTCGCAGCGAGGCGGAACTTGCGGGCAATCTCGAGCTTGCACAAACCGAAGCTCTAAACGCCTTTAAGAATGGCTCCGTATATATTGAGCGTTACATCGAGCGGCCGCGGCACATTGAGATCCAGGTCATGGCGGATGAGCACGGCAACACCATTCATCTGGGTGAGCGCGAATGCACGATCCAGCGACGCCACCAAAAGCTTTTGGAAGAAGCTCCGTCTATCGCGATCACTCCGGAGCTTCGCGATCAGATGGGCGCGGTGGCGGTCAAGGCCTGTCAGGAGATCGGCTACTCGAGTGCAGGCACGTTTGAATTTTTGCTTGATGAGAACGGGAAGTTCTACTTCATGGAGATGAATACCCGCATTCAGGTCGAGCACCCGGTGACGGAGATGGTCACGCTTGCTGATATCGTGCGAAATCAGATCCGGGTAGCCACGGGCGAGGAGATCAAGTACACGCAGGACGAGGTCCAGATCGTCGGCCACTCGATCGAGTGCCGCATTAATGCGGAGGATCCGGTGAAGTTCACCCCGAGTCCGGGAACGATCACTGCGTTCAATTTCCCAGGCGGGCCGGGGGTCCGTGTGGATACGGCAGTGTATTCTGGCTACAAGGTTCCGCCATATTACGATTCGATGATCGCGAAGCTCATCGTCCACGCCCGTACGCGTGATCTCGCGATCGCACGCATGCGGCGTGCACTTGAGGTCCTCGTGATCGAGGGCATCAAGACCACTATTCCACTCCATCAACGGATCATGGAAGACCCGAAGTTCCAGGCGGGCGACTTCTCCACGAAATTCATGGAGGAGTTCAAGTACGAGGTCTAGCGGAGTATCCCTGGAAGCAGGCTCTCAAGTTGCTCCCAAGGGCTTCATACCGGATAATATAAGGGAATTACTGATCACCCATCGTTTTTAGTTATTCACTATTTTTCGCGGTTACCGCTGTATTCGAGCGGAGTTACTGCGAGCACAGGAGAGGCCAGATTCAGGCAGTTATTAATGGCAACAGAGAAAGAAGTAAAAGAGAAATTGGTGGGCGACTACAAAACGCATGATTCGGACACCGGGTCGTCGCAGGTACAGGTCGCATTGCTTACGCAGCGGATCAATGAGTTGACGGAACATTTTAAGATCCACAAAAAGGACAATCATTCGCGGCGCGGGCTGCTGAAGATGGTCTCTCGTCGTCGTAAACTGCTCGATTACCTCAAGCGCAGGGATATCGAACAGTATCACCAGATCATTGAGCGACTCGGCTTGCGCCGGTAGTTGCGGAGTTAGCAAGTTGCTGGTTACGAGCTCGTAACATCGCAACTTGGTAGCTTGGGTACTCAGAATTGGCTTCTTCGAGCCAGTAGATAACAGGGATCCTACGAAGAGGGGTTCGCAGAGCGGCTGAACGTGACAGCAATGAAGTTCGCGAAAAACTGGATCCAAACGTCAATTAACCCTGGTGTTAAGGCGGGACGGCAAGGGCTTCACGGTATGCCCTGTCGGCCCGTTTTTTATTGAAATGACAACAAAAAAATACTTGAATGAGTCGATCAAGCTCGGGAACAAAGAGCTTATCGTTGAAACCGGCAAGGTTGCCAAACAGGCCGATGGTTCGGTCGTCATCCGTTACGGAGATACGATGCTGCTTGTCGCAGCCGTCTCCGGACGCACTGCAAAAGAGGGATTGGATTTCTTTCCTCTTACCGTCGAGTACCGTGAGAATACGTTCTCCGCGGGCCGCATCCCGGGAAACTACTTTCGGCGCGAAGGACGGCCTTCTGAAAAAGAGGTCCTCACGTGCCGCCTGATCGACCGCCCGGTGCGGCCGCTGTTTCCGGATGGATATAAATTCGAGACGCAGATCGTTGCATCCGTGATCTCCTCAGATGGTGAGAATGATCCGGACGTGGTCGCTATCACTGGAGCGTCATGCGCTCTCTATCTGTCCGATATTCCCTTCGACAACCCTATCGGGGGTGTACGGGTTGGCCTTGTGGATGGCAAATACCTGATCAATCCGACATACGACGAGCGGCGTGAATCACAGCTCAATCTCATCGTCGCCGGCACCGAAGCCGCGATATGCATGGTGGAGTGTGAGGCCAGCGAGGTGTCCGAAGAGATCATGGTTGAGGCACTGATGCTCGCGCATCGCGAGATCAAGCGGCTCTGCCTGTGGCAAAAGGAGCTTGGTAAGGCGCTAAAGATCGAAAAGAGAGCGTACACGCCACCCTCGCTCAACCCTGACGTGGTCGCAGACGTCGAGAAGACGTGGGCAGACAAGCTGCGTGCTGCTCTCGATTCTACGGGTCGGGACAAGATCGCGGTTTATGCAGGCCTTGACGCTCTAAAGAAGGAGGTCATTGAAAGCTATCCCGAGGACGATCCCGGTGCTCGAGCGGCGGCGGGCAAGGCCTTCGGTCATCTTAAGGAAAAGATCTTTCGCGAGGACATGCTAGGCAATAAGCGTCGTCCCGACGGACGGAAATTCAGCGAGATCCGTCCTATCTCATGCGAAGTTGGCTGGCTGCCGCGCGTACACGGCTCGGCGTTATTCACACGCGGTGAGACGCAGGCGATCGTTACCACCACGCTCGGCACAAAGATGGACGAGCAGTACATGGATGATCTCGAGAAGGGCGAGGTGAAGCGTAAATTCATGCTCCACTACAACTTCCCGCCATACTCGGTCGGCGAGACGGGCCGCTTTGGCGGCTCGTCACGTCGCGAGATCGGTCACGGAAACTTGGCACGAAGAGCCATCTCGGCGGTCCTACCGGACGACGGCGACTTTCCGTATACGCTTCGCATCGTCTCCGACATCACCGAGTCTAACGGCTCGTCGTCAATGGCCACCGTTTGCGGCGGCATCCTTAGTCTTATGGACGCTGGCGTTCCGATCAAGAAGCCGGTTGCCGGCGTCGCCATGGGGCTTGTGATGGAGGGCAATCGCTATGCGATCCTGACTGACATTGCCGGTGCTGAGGACCATTACGGCGATATGGACTTTAAGGTTACGGGAACCTCAGACGGTATCACGGCTCTGCAGATGGACATTAAGGTCAGCGGCATCAATGCTGCGATCCTGCAGGAGGCTCTCGAGCAGGCCCGGAAGGGCCGGCTTTATATTCTAGAGGCCATGACCAAGGCGATCTCAGAGCCTCGCGAGGAGATCTCGCCATACGCTCCGCGTATCATTACCATGCACATCAATCCTGAGAAGATCCGCGACGTGATCGGCAAGGGTGGTTCCGTTATTCGGTCTATCACAGAGGAGACCGGTGCGAAGATCGACATCGATGACAACGGCACGATCTCGATCGCGTCGGCCGACGGGGATGCTGCTCAGGCTGCGATCGCAAGGATCAAGGCGATAACCGCCGAGGCTGAGATCGGTGAGACGTACCTGGGTACAGTTTCGCGGATAGTAGACTTCGGTGCATTTGTCGAGATCATGCCGGGGCTGGATGGACTGCTCCACATTTCTGAGATCTCTGATCGGCGTGTAAAGGACGTTCGAGACGAGCTTAAGGAAGGGCAGCAGATACTCGTCAAATGTATCGGCAAAGAGGGCAACAAGATCAAGCTCTCTCGCAAGGCGATACTCAACGAAGAAAAAGCGAAAGCCTCGGGCGAAGGCGAATAAAACGGCTCCACCTTTGGGAACTTACGACCGGTTACCACTATGTTGTGGTAGCCGGTTTTTTGTTTTCTATCGGCAAAATTTCATTGAAGAAAAAGCTCGGATTCTCTGGAAAACCCTTTGGATTAGTGATGTTTTCCTGCTGAATTTGCGAAATTTGTGGATTTTGAGGTTCTTGAGTCAAAAAATATAGATAGTCGGGTGCATTTCCCGCGTGTTTTTGCTATATTTCCCTGACCAGCCCCAAATTTCATTTTCTACAGTGAGTGCCAACTAGCTGTGAAAACCACGAGTGTTTTCGCATGCGATGCCTTTTTCGGTGATCGACATGAAGAACATGAATCTCAGAGCTTTACTTGCGGCGGTCTCAATGGCCTCCATACTGGCCGGATTTACAACGGTCAGTGCGGGACCTGTTCGTCTCAACGAGGTCGTCCAGGTGGTGAACGCACGACCCGGTCACTCGGAAAGTGCGACGTTCTCACGCCTGGCCCTCAGCAGCTCCGTGGGAGCTTCGCTAATCGGTGGCGATGACGACGACAAAAAGAAGAAGGCTGGCCAGGTTCAAGACGGCCGCGTGATCACGGAAACGCACACTGATATCGTTGATGATGATTATTGTGATTGTCCGGTCGAGCACCATGGCGGATTTCCCAAGTGGGCTCTCCTTGGCTTGCTCGCGATCCCGATCATCTTCATCATCATTCATCACCATGATACTCCGACGCCAACGATCACACCGACACCAACAGTTACCCCCCCGCCGGGAGGCATAACTGTACAGCCCGCGCCTTGTACCGCGGCAACGGGTAACATAACGCGGATCCAGTTTATTGGGGACCTCTCTGGCCTTACTTTCTTAGTCGATGGATTGCCTGTGGTGCCGGACGCACAAGGCTTTGTGCCCGTCCAGCCAGGTAATCATACTTGGGCGGCTTTAAGGAACGGAGTCGTGATCGCCTCGGGAACTGTCTTCGTTGCCGACTGTGCTTCACCATCTCCGACGCCGACGCCGAGCGTTACGCCGACGCCATCGGTGACGCCGACGCCGCCGGTGACGCCGACACCTACACCGCCGACGACGGTACCAGAGCCCTTCACGATCCTTCTCTTTGGGACCGGGCTGGCCTCGGTAGGCCTGGCAGCTCGACGCCGGCTGAGCGGCAGGAGTGACGACAAGAACGAGGAGGACTCTGAATAGCATGAATGCCGGTGATGCCGCGGACGAAAGGCCGCGGCTCCCGCATTTGCTCTAGTTGAGGACACAAAGATGCGAGTTACCAGATATAACCTTCTAGCCGTCGTCGCTTTGCTGCTGACCTTTGGGATCACGGCCATCATGGCGAGTCCCGCGGACGACCATCACCGGCCAAAGAACACAGGCACATTGACCGTTCGGACGACGCCAAATTCATATCCCGTCAAGGTTGACGGCCAGTTTGTCGGGATGAGCGGTGTGGGTAATGGGGCCGAGTTTTACCTTGCCCCGGGCGTGCATACTGTGGAAGTTACCGGCCCGAACGGTGCGATCTTTACCCGTCAGATCGACATTGCACGTGACCACAAGCACTGCATTTGCCTGAAGGTGATCGAGAATACCATCACGAAGAATTGCCCATATCGATTCCACCTGAACGGTCCGGGCGAGATAGAGGAAGGGGACCTGATAACCTTTGCGGCCGTGAATGAAGGAACTTCTCCAGTGCCTATCCGATATGCGTGGAGCGTATCGGCCGGACGTGTAACGAGCGGCCTCGGAACGCCGAGCATCACCGTCGACACCACGGGACTCGGCGAACGGACGATCAACGCGACGCTGGATGTGAATGATGAGG
>JBJMGO010000079.1:0-7373 GCA_045807825.1 Pyrinomonadaceae bacterium
ACCAAGAGTTGCCGATATTTTCTCATCTCATTTTCAAATCCGTCCCTCAAGGGCGGCCAGATGAGATGAAGGCATTCTAGCAAGAGTTGCCGCGTTTCTCCTTTTTTTTATCGCTATAGCTTGAACAAAATAGTTTGCCAGCTAGTTTTCTTTCCAGGCCGTCCCTCAGAGTCTAAGGCATAGACACGCCAACGGCCGGGCTGACCACCCACGAATGTAAATTCAAACGTCGTACCTTTGATTCCAGAAGTTGGGGGACTAACCGGATGCTGTAAGGGATAAGCAGATGCGCAAGACGTTTGATCGCGTCCCTCATATGAACATATATCGAGGTCGATCGAGTAGCTGGCGGCACCTGGGACAGGAGCCCACTCAAGTTTTACTGAGCGCGGAAAAGCGAACACCTCTTCTCCATCTCTTGGTGCGATCACGGCCGGTGCAGGTAAGCCCAGGTTGTCCGATTTCGCCGGACTCCTTAACCGAAAGCTAAGTACTTTGGTAGATCCAGGTGGCACACCATTGGGGAGCACCTCATCACCGTCCGCATACCCAGCCGCCGAAATCGTGACTGCCGTCCGCGACGCGGCAACGGGAATCCTGATCACACCGGGCGACAGGACGCGGGGCCTAACAGTTGTAAAGCAGTAGCCAGGCGATTCCAGCCGGCATAACTTTACACGAACGTCCTCTATTGACTGGCCTGCCGCATCTGATTCGAGTTGCACTTGTAGCATGCCCATCGGTGCTCCTGTCCTTAGGACAACCGGCTCTACGACACCGCTCTCAGGTACCGTCACTTCAGTTCTAGAAGGATCTTCTGGGTAAAAGTACCGAAAGTAGTTTGAGGGATAGCCCGCGGAGAGCTTCGAAACGAAAAGCATCCACTTGCCAGTCTTGCTCGCTTCGATCGTAAATTTGCCGGCTTTATCTGTGGTCGCTATCGGAGCCTTGCCGATCAACTGATCTGGCAGCGCGGTCACTTGCGCGTCCGCAAGTACTCGCCCCTCACCATCGAAAGCCTGCCCTG
This sequence comes from Pyrinomonadaceae bacterium, assembly GCA_045807825.1. Taxonomy (GTDB): domain Bacteria; phylum Acidobacteriota; class Blastocatellia; order Pyrinomonadales; family Pyrinomonadaceae; genus OLB17. The sequence goes on from JBJMGO010000079.1 coordinate 1,028, forward strand.
CGATTACGTAATGGCCAGCGATCGGAGACTGCGGAAAACTTGAGGCTGAGAAGGCGAGCAGCAGCGCAAAGGCCGGCATCATCGTCCAGATCAAGCCTGCTTGACAAAAGCCCAGTGACGCAACGGGGCTCGAAATTTGTAACCCTAACCTCGGACGGCGCTGGCCTAACATTCAGCTACTAACCCCGGTCAAAACTGTAACACAACCCGTCTGTTCTCTCGTCAGAATCCTTACTTTAGAACTGCGGACAAGATCGCCGCTAGCCGCCATCCGGCTTTTTGCAGTTCGGTCTTTACAACGCCTTGCGACCAGTCGGCATAGGATGCTTGTCCCGCCAACTGTCGCTCGAGTGCGCGGCCGGCTGTGATGTCCCCGTCGCCGTCGATGCGCACTTTTGAATACTCAAGGCGACGGTGAGCTTCTCTCGCGATGGGGAGGATCTCATCCGCCATCTGCTGAGCGAGCGAATCGGCGTTCCCTGTCAATTTCCAGCCGGTTGGCTCCTTCTGTGCAAGCTCGAGAGCGATCTTACCGTCCGGTGTTTCGCCGAACGCGCCGTCAACGACCTTGCTGTCCCAATAGCCGTGAAATCCGCCCAATGCACGCGGCTTGCCGTCTTCAAAAAGGAAAAGGTTCAACTTATTCCCACCTTGATCGCCATGCCACTTGTTCGTCGGCCCAGGCTCTATAGGGTTACCGTCATCGTCGAAATATTCAGCTCCGACGTGCAGCGGCTGATGAATGTCACCCAGATAATGTGCGAGCAGGATCACGGCAACGGTCTTTGTGATCGCCCTCGGGTTTGGCTGCGGCTCGCGATCCGTCAAGACCCGTATGCAGTACGCGATCATGTGAACGATGTCGTAATCCGAGCGGCCAACCTTCCCCCCTGAATATTTCTCGTCTCCGGCAAGCGGCACGTCCGTATAGTGAAACTCATGGTGAGTCGGCTTGCCATCGCATGGATTCGCACGCACGAATGCCCTCAGCTCGGCGTTGATCCGAGCTCCGCCCGCAACGGTGTATGTCCCGCCGGCGCGGTTGCATTCGTCCCACCCCTTGATCGAGTCAGCCATCGTCGCGGCCTGGGCTAACGTGATCCCGTCGAGCAGCTTTGCGACCTTTGCTGAAGCTTGTTTATCCAGCGACAACCGCAGATCCGCGATCGCGCCGACGAGCGCGTGGCCGCGAGGTCCGTAAGAAAAGCCACTCACCGGCAGCAAACAAAGGACGAGCAGCAAACAAAGCTGTTTGGTTTTTTGCATCAGAGATCTGGAGAACGCGAGAGGGGAGTTCGATCAAATTTGGAGCGGGCGACGAGGCTCGAACTCGCAACTTTCAGCTTGGGAAGCTGACACTCTACCATTGAGTTACGCCCGCATTTTGACAGCGATATTAGCACAAGAACCCTAGCTGAGGAAGGTCAAAAGTCTATCTCTTGATAGAGCACCTCGCTGGCCGCTGTCACAGCGTCTTCTACAAGGTCAGCTTTCGCCTTGATCAGAGGCCAGCTCGTCGTCTTGAGCACGATCAGAGCTATCTTTCGAATCGGCAAATGCTGCTGGTACCGTAAGTTCTGATCCGTCGTGATCAGGATGTCAAAGCCATCCGCTTCTGCCCTGTCCAACAAGTCACCATTCTTCAGTTCACTCCAGCCTCGTTCAAAAGCCGTTTCGATTCGATGCTGGTTGAGGAATGTTCTTAGCGGAACGGGCGTGCCCTGGTCGAAAAGGATCCTCATTATGCGGCGAGTCTCTCCAGTTCGAGACTTCGTTTCGCATACTCCAGAACCTGATTCACCTGAGAGCGGCCGACCCCCGGGAACCAATCAAGAAAATCATCCACCGTTGCTCCGCTCTCAAGGTTCTCAAACAAGGCAGTGACAGGGACCCGTGTGTTGCGGAATATCCATGCCCCGCTCATCTTTTGCGGATCCTGTTCCAGGGCGATGCATTGCGACCAATCGATCATAGGAGCACGTTAAACGGATTTAGTTCAATAGACAAGTCTTTATTCATTGGCATCGATGAGCAGGTCGGCCACTTCCCTCACAGCCCCGCGACCGCCACCGGCCTTGGTCACGTGGTGAGCCGCCGCCTTAGCATCGTCGTGAGCGTCAGCGACGGCCACAGCCAATCCGACAAGCCGCATGAGCGGTACGTCCAGCGTATCGTCACCAACAAAGCAGCACTCATCTGCCGCGACCTCAGCTTGCCCCAGTAACTCTGCGAATGCCGCCGACTTGTCGTCGCGGCCTTGATAGACGAACCTGATCCTGAGCTCCGACGCTCGCCGTTCTACAATAGGGGAATTCCGTCCCGAGATGATCGCCGTACGACCTCCTGAGTCGTGCCAACGCTTCAAGCCGTAGCCGTCCCGCACATCAAATACCTTTAGCTCCTCGCCCGACGCGCCGTAGTACAGCCGCCCATCAGTCAACACTCCGTCAACATCAAGGATCAGCAGCTTTATTCTTTTCGCGCGCTCCGAAATATCCATCAGGCCGGGTGCGTTTCAAAGACCTCTACGCCTGCCAGCTTCCAGCCAGAGGCTGTCCTGACGAGCCGGTAGACTGCTGTACCAGCCTCCGGTTGTTTGTTGATGAGTCGAAGGCTCATATCCGCCTCGACCAGCACCGTACTCGCATCCAGTCGATCGACATTTCGCACGGTCGTCTGCCAGGCCTGCGCCGATCCCGCAACGCCGCTTACGAATCGGCCGATCTCACCAGGCAAGACCATCGCGTCGACTTCTGCTTTTCGATTTGCAGCCGCTGCCTTGTCAAAGTCCGTAAAGAATGCCTTAATATCCGCGTCAGCAGACCCGCCGCCAAGTTTTTGTCTGATGCTCCGCGCCGCCACACTTGCACCGTAATCACCTTCTGAAACGATCGCAGCCTGCGCATATCGTGAGGCAGCGTCGGCCTGCCCGCCGCGGCTCGCGATGTCGGCGAGGCCGGCGTTCGCCCAGGCGAGGCCGTGAGCGGAGGGCAGCTTTTCGTCGAGAACGGCCTGGAATTCCCTCTGTGCGTCAGCGGTCTTGCCTTCACTCAGCAATGCTCGCGCGAGTAGGATCCGAAGTTCGTCGGCTCGCGGATACTCGCGCAGCAACGCTCGAGCAGCGGCCTCCGCTCCCGACCAGTCCTGCTTATCGAATGGTCTTTTTGCCGCAAGCAGCGGATCGTTCTCGGTCGTCACACGCGGAGCTATATCGTCCGAGTAATCACTCTGCGGATACAGCTTCTCGGTGTCCACCTCAGCCCTGACAACCTGCTTGGAAGTCTGGAACGTGATCTCACCAAAGCTTGTGGCCCGGATCGTCGCCGGTGCGACCAAGCGCTCGCCGTCAGCGGTCGTAGCAGCAACATCGACCGTCGCATCGGTGTCACCTGTATTGCGAAGAGCGACATGCCACATCCCTGTCTCCTGGCGCGGGATCCCTGCCAGCAGGTTCATGTTCGATGTGCCGTCAAAGAAGTAATCGACCAACTCCTTTTGCGGCGAAAAAGCCTGTCGCAGCTCGGCAAGCGTGAGATTCCCGTCCTGCGTATTAGCCTTGATCGCGGAGGCAAGGTCTGCCGCGCCGACACGCTTTGCGAGCACCCGCCAGACCATCGCACCTTTATTTGCGACGACAGCAAAATAAACATCGTCCGCCGGATTGACCTGCGCCATCGCACCGTCTCGACTTGAAACGGACGCGTACGAGACCCGCTGCCTGAGCCTTTCAATATCAGCGACATCCTTGCCGAATTTACTCTCGATAAACTGTGTAGCAAGGTAACGCGCAAGCCCCTCGGTGATGACACCGTAGCCGTCGCCATTCACGCGGATCGAGCCACTGAGCCACAGCTTCGCGGCCGCCTCCGCGATGCTCATTGCCGTCAGCGAATCGATCTTTGATCTGCGAAATACCGCCTCATCTACTATCAACGTCCCGGCATCCGCAAACCCGCCGCCTCGTCTGCCCGCAACGATCCTTAGCGGCACCTGCGGAGCATCACCAAGCGTGCCCGACATGAACGTCCTCGCATCGGCGAATAGCGAAGCCAACTCGGCCGCCCGCTTCTGCGGCTCACCCGCAGAGCCTTTGGGAACGTAAACCGAAACGCCGTTCTGATCGATCACGTCCCAATTACCCGAAATGAGAAATGGCTCGCCATTGATACCCGAGATAAAACCACCTCCACCGCCCGCACCCGCGGTGACGACCTGCGTTCCCTGCAGCGAAGTGATCTTCATCGACACCGGTGCGGCATCCGCGCCCTTCGCGAAGTACCAGTTATTCGGCGTCGGATACCAAAAGGAGAGCGGCAGGAATACCGTCTCGATAGGCGATAACTCACCGAGTGCGGAGTTCTCCTTTACCGTCAGCTTGTAATCGACTGTCGCCGTGACCTCTGCAGACGGAGCGACAGCGGGAATGCGCAAGGCAAGCCGCTGCAGAGTGCTGCCGGCGGCGGTTTTTTCTTCACCCTTTACAGGCTCGACCGATGCTCCGTTGACGCTGACGGCCGTCACGTCGGCATTTGGCGAGATCCGCAGCGTCAAAGAGGAAGCGGGCGCTCCTGAAACATTTCGCGCAGAAACGACGGCTCGTATCGTCGCGAAGCGCCCATTCTCCGCCTGCGGCAGAGTTACGTTCAGGTCGTATTTTGATACCTGCCACGTCGCGTTGGCACTCGTCTGCGTAAAGGCGGTGCCGGCAAAGGTGAGTGCCAGGATGATGAGGGCAAAAGATCTGTGCACGTTTTTATGTATTCACCCGCCGATAAACGTTTATCGGCGGGTGCCTTGATCTAGTTTCTTTCGCGGCTTTCGCAGTTAATCTGACGACTCGTCAGCGATATCAGGTATTTGAGATGCAAACTTCTCCGGAAGTTTGATGCGGCCCTTCTCAAAATAATTTGTTACCTTCTCATCCTCGACGTGGATGACGTTCAGATTGTCCTTCCCCGGGTCGATGAAGATGTAATAGATATTCCCACAATTGTGCGCCTGGCAGCCGCTCGCCATCACAATGCCGTTCACCACCTCGATCGGCGTTTGAACGTCGAAGTGCGACTTCATCACCGCGAAGTCATCACCCATGATCTTCTTTAGCCGTGCTTGAAAGTCCTTGTTCTCGAGCAGCTTCAGCTCGTACGGATACTTGCCGGGTGAACGTCGAAGTGTGTCGCCAATACCCAACGGTGAAGGCTTTGGCGTCGGGGTAGCTGTCTCCGTCGCTGTCGGTGTCGGCGATGCATTCGCGGACGTGTTGCTGCCGCTGTTGCCGGCAAACTTCGACATGTTACAGCCAAGCAGCGCCGCCACAAGCACGCCCAGCACCGGCACATCAGCTTTACGAAGCCGCATTCACCGACTCCTGTTTCTCATTAACGAGCTCATGAATAGCCTTGAGCTTTGTCAGCAGATCTTCCAGCCGTGAGAGCGGAAGCTGATTAGGGCCATCGCTGGGGGCCTTTGCCGGGTTGTCATGGACCTCCATGAATACCGCGTCGACTCCGCACGCGACGCCTGCACGGGCAAAATTCTCAATGTACGCGGACTGCCCGCCAGTCGCCTTGCCTAAGCCACCGGGCAACTGCAGCGAATGCGTCACGTCAAAGCAGACGGGCACGCCAAAACCCCGCATGATCGGGAACGAACGCAGGTCAACGACCAAATTGTTATATCCAAAGCTCGCTCCGCGCTCCGTCAAAATGATCTTTTCGCAGCCCGCTGCCTGCAGCTTTTCGACGATGTTCTTCGCGTCCCAGGGTGCGAGGAATTGACCCTTCTTGACGTTCACAGCCTTGCCCGTCTTCGCCGCAGCAACGAGCAGGTCGGTCTGCCTGCAAAGGAACGCCGGGATCTGCAAAACATCCGCGACCTCCGCCGCCTTCTCCGCCTGCCACGGCTCGTGAATATCCGTCACGACCGGTACGCCGATCTCATCTTTGACCTTCGCCAGGATCTCGAGCCCAAACTCCATCCCCTCGCCGCGAAAGCTCTCGATCGAGCTACGGTTCGCCTTATCAAAGGAGGACTTGTAAACAAACTTTACCCCGACACGCACGCAGATCTCCGCGACCGAGCTCGCCATAAATAATGCGTGCTCCTGCGACTCGACCACACACGGGCCGAGTAAAAATGAAAGCTCTCCGTTTCCAAACGGAACTCCGGCTACATCAAATGACTGCATAAAAAACTAGCCACGGATGCCACAGATTAGCACAGATATGAATAGGTTTATCTGTGCCGATCCGTGCGATCCGTGGCTAAAATCCCTACTACTCGCCCGCCGCCGTTTCAGAGCGTTGCGGGATCTCCACCTGCCTCTCCGCGGCCACATCATGTTCCA
>JBJMGO010000080.1:0-9021 GCA_045807825.1 Pyrinomonadaceae bacterium
GCTTGCTCAGCGATGGCGACTTGATCGTCGCCGCTGTCGGCGGGCGTTCGGAGTCGTTTGAGGAGCTCGTGCGGAGGTATCAGCGGCCGATCACGGGTTATGTTTTTAGGATCGTCGGTGACTACGAATCATCACTCGACGTTACGCAGGAAGTTTTCATCAAGGTCTACAACTCACTCGCCAAGTACTCTTCAGAATACAAATTCTCAACCTGGCTCTATCGCATCGCGCACAATGCGGCCGTTGACCACCTGAGACGCAACACTGTCTCGAAGCAGAGTCTCGAGGCGGAGAATGCTGACGGCACATTCGAGCTTCAGCTTGAGTCGCGGCTCGCGAGCCCGGAACAGGACCATGAGAGGAGCCAGTGGCGTTCCGAGATCGAGGTCGTTGTCGAGTCGCTGCCGTCCGCTTACCGCGAGTTGATCGTGCTCAGGCACGGACAGGACTTGAGCTACGACGAGATCGCAGAGGTCACGGGACTGCCGTTGGGGACCGTGAAAAATAGGCTGTTTCGGGCACGCGAGATGATGCGAAGTTTATTTATCGAGCGAGGTTGGACGGGATTCAGCAAATGAATATTGAGAGTCCACATTGCGAAGTGACGTGCGGAGAGATCGCTGCATATCTTGACACCGAATTGACGGCGGAACGCGAGATGTCGCTCGAGATGCACTTCGCTGAGTGTGGAGCGTGCCGGGAAGAGCTAAATCTTCAAAAACAGTTGCTGCGGGGTCTGGACAGTGAATTCAGATCCGGTGTCGACATCGTGCTACCGAAAGATTTTGCGAAGGTCGTTGCGGCGAATGCCGAGAGCACAGTCGCCGGGTTGAGAAGGGCCAGGGAGCGATCCAACGCTCTTTTTATTTGCGGTGGACTGAGTCTTTTTGTTCTTCTCACCTTTGGCGTGGGTGCGGGCACTTCGCTGTTTTTTGAGCAGATCGCGGCTGTCGCGTTGTTCGTTGGACATCTTTGCTACGAGATCTTTATTGGCGTTGTCGTGATACTGAGGACGGCGGCGTCTGCATTCCGCGCGGACGTTGTGTCCGCCTTCCTTGTCGCGGGCGCTGCGGTCATATTCCTCCTCCTATCGCGGAGGCTCCTCACAGGGCGTCCGCGGGTTTAGCGTGTCGAGTACTACCATCACAACGGTAAAGACGCGACAGCTTTTGCTGTTTGCTATGGTCGTCATCGCGGTGCAGCTTTTTGGCGGCACCGCGCTGGCCGGCACAGTGCTCACGACCACCGTGTCAGACGACGACAAGACATTCGTTGTCGAGGACGCGCCGGATCAGGACATTGTCTCCTTTGGAAAGAACGTCGAGATCAAAAAGTCGGCGAAAACGGTTCTCGCCGTGGGCGGCGACGTCATAGTCGAGGGAAGCGTCAAAGGTGACGTTGCGGCCCTTGGCGGCAACATTGTTCAAAAGGAACAGGCTTACATCGGCGGTCATGTCGTGCTTATCGGCGGTACGTACAAGCACGACGCACAAGAGCCGCTGAGAGAGCCCGGCACGCAAACCGTGATGATAGACGCCTTCGGCGATCAACTCAGGAATGCTGGTCAGCATCCTTCGCAGATACTGTCGCCCACGTTCTCGGTCGGTTTTTTGGCGCAGCGGCTGATCGTTGCGCTGATATGGTTCGTGATCACGCTCGTGTTTACGACGATCGCTCCCGGAGCTGTCGGCCGGGCTGTCGCGCGGATCAGCCTCTCGTCGCTAAAGATCGTCGCCCTCGGGGCGGGCATTTTGGTCATCGGGTTCGTGCTGTGCATCGCAAGCGTCGCGACGCTTCCCGGGTATTTGTGGGGAACGCTGGTGGTGATGTGCATGATCCTGCTAATCCTGAGCTACACGTTCGGCAAGGTATCGCTGCAGGTCAGCACGGGCAAGCTGATCCAAAAATACCTGCTCTCTGAGGCGAATCGGTCTGAGACACTCGCGACGCTTTTTGGCGTGATCGTTTGGACGACGCTCCTATCGTTGCCGTACGTCTGGCTGATCGCGTTGTTCTCGGTCTTCACGTTCGGTATCGGTCTGATCCTGACGGGTAAGACCAGCCCAAAGTGGCAGAATCTCTGAGCTGTTAAAAAAAAAGGCCCGCAAAGGGGCGAGGAAACTTTACACTTCCTTACAAATAGCCCCAAACCCTCCTGATAAAATCTACGTCTTACCTTAGGAAAGGCAACACTTTCCGAGGGCACGGGACCCTGAGTCCCTTAAGGAAAATAGGTGCAAATGTTGAAAAGATCCTCAGTCATAGCTTTCTTTGTGTCGCTGCTCGCCGCCGCTGCTTTTGGGCAGGGTGACGCGGCGATAAAACCGACTTACATCAAAGGCGACATTGTTTCGGTTGATGCCGCGAAAATTGTCGTAAAGACCGACACCGGACTGTGGGAAGGTGTCGTCAGCGATAAGACGCAATTCAAGCGCGTGTCGCCCGACAATCCGACGGACCTCAAGGGTGCGACTCCCGCAACGATCGGGGACATCGGCGCCGGGGACAAGATCGTTCTCAGCGCCCTTGCGGGAGGGGGCGGGAAGTTCAACGTCAGGAACGTTTACCTGATGACTAAGTCGGACCTCACGGCAAAGCAGCAAAAGGACAGTGACAAGTGGCGCAACGGTATCACGGGCCGCGTCACGGGTGTCAGGCCTGAATCGAATCAGATCATCGTTGAGACGGGCTCGACACTCAATAAGGCGACCCTGACGCTGACACCGAAGAGCGATGCGAAGTATCTGCGTTACTCGCCTGACTCGGTCCAATTTGCCGACGCGAGGGCGAGCTCGATCGTCGACATTCACTCGGGTGACCAGATCCGCGCGACCGGTGAAAAGGGCGCGGACGGTACGACATTCACTGCCGACGAGATCCTGACAGGTGGCTTCCGACAGACGGTGGGCAAGATCAAGTCTATCGACGTTGACAAGAAAGAAGCACTGATCGAGGACCTTGCGACCAAGAAGGACGTCACGGTCCAGTTTGGCAACGCAGTGTTTCTCAAGAAATTTCCCGCCGAAATGGCCATGCGAATGGCTGGTGCGCAAGGCGGGACAAACGGCGGCGTGCGGCCTCCGGGAGGCGGCGTGACGCCCCCCAACGGCGGCGGGACCCCACCCAACGGCGGCGGCGGAATGCAGCAGGGCGGCGAGCGTGGAGCGGGCGGCCCGGGCGGATTTCGTGGAGGAGCCGGTGGCGGCGGCAATCTCGACGCTATGGTAGATCGTATGCCGAATATCACGGCGGCTGACCTTAAGGTGGGTGACGAGATCGCCGTCTTGACGTCGGGATCTATCGTCCCAAATTCGTCAGTAAAAGCACTTAAGCTTCTAGCGGGCGTAGAGCCCTTTATCGAAATGGCCCAGCGTCAGGCTGCCGCCGCGGGCGCCCGTGGTGCGGCTGCCGGTCCAAACTTTAATATTCCCGGCCTCGATGCAGGCATCGGAACTCCGTAAGAGGGTAAGGACGCCAACACTTATTGGCGTCCTTTTAAAATACTTTTATTCATCATGAAATTTATTCGAATAGCATTTATATCCGTGTTTGTCTCGATCCTCGCAACTGTTGCGTTGGGTCAGGCGAGCGGCAGTATCGGAGGGAGTGTCACTGACGCGCTTGGGAACATCGTTCCTGGTGCAACTGTGACCGCCGTGGCTGCTAATGGTACAGAAAAGCAAGCGACCGCAAACAAGAACGGCGAGTACACGATCACCGCTCTTACTCCCGGCACCTACACCGTCCGCTCAGCGTCCGGAACAAAATTCGCACCATACGAGAATACGACGGTTGACGTGACCGCCGGTCAGCGAACTGACCTCATCATTGTCTTGACTGTTTCCGGCGTGCAGGCCGAGGTCAACATCAACACCGACACCGGCGTCTCTACCGATCCTGAAGCTAACAAGGACGCCACGGTCATCAAGGGCAAAGACCTGGACGCCCTACCGGACGATCCCGACGAGCTCGCGAGCGCACTTCAGGCCCTCGCCGGTGCCTCCGCTGGGCCGAATGGCGGACAGATCTATATTGATGGTTTTTTGGGTGGGCAGTTGCCTCCGAAGGAATCAATTCGTGAGATCCGCATCAACCAAAACCCATTTTCAGCGGAATACGACCGCATCGGCGTTGGCCGGATCGAGATCCTCACTAAGCCGGGAACTGACAAATTTCGTGGGTCGGTCAACTTTAACTTCAATGACAACCGGCTGAATTCGCGAAATCCGTTCGCACCGTTCCGTGCACCGCTCCAGAGCAAGATCTTTGGCGGCAGCCTTTCGGGACCGCTGCAGAAGAAAAAGTCTTCGTTCTTTGTCGATGTGAACCAGCGGATCGTTGATAACAACGCGATCATCAACGCGCAGGTGCTCGACCCGACGCTCAACATTATCCCCTTTCAACAAGAGGTTACGCTGCCAACCAAGCGGTTGACGATCGCACCGCGTTTTGATTTTCAAATGGGTGCAAAAAACACGCTGGTCCTAAGGTACAGCTACTCCCATAGCACCCAGCTGCAGGGTATAAGTACCTTCACCCTGCCGACTATGGCCTACAACGCGGGTAGCCAGGAGCACGAGTTCCGCATCACCGACACGTACATCATCAACCCGAAAACTGTTAACGAGACCCGCATTGAGTACAGCCGGTCAAGGAATTTCCAGAACGGCGGTACACCGGTACCGGTGGTGAACGTCTCAGGAGCTTTCACGACCGGCGGAGCGCAGGTCGGTAACAGTTTTAGCCGGAACAACAATTTTGAGATCAATAACTTTACCGCGACCTCACTGGGAAAGGCGTCGCAGCACTCGCTCAAATTCGGCGGTCGTTTGCGGCACGCCAACCTAACGAGCCAGTCGGAGAATGGATATGGCGGCACATTCTCGTTCCAGGGATTCTTTGGTGCGGATCCGAACTGCCCGCACATTGGCCTGATCGCGGTCTCGGCGATCGAGCAGTTTAGGTGCGAAGTCCAGGGCCTCGGGCCGCAGTACAACCCGACGCAATTCAGGATCACCACCGGTAATCCGCTCGAGAGCGTCAGCCAGACAGAAGAAGCCCTTTGGGTCACCGACGACTGGAAGGTATCGACGCCGCTCGTTCTCAGCTTTGGACTCAGGTACGAGAACCAGACCAATATTCACAGTCCTCTGAATTTCGCTCCCAGGGTGAGCTTTGCATGGTCACCTGGTGCTGGCGGGGCAAAATCACCTAAGACGGTCTTTCGCGGCGGAGCGGGCATCTTTTACTCGCGCTTTGGGGAAAACGCGACACTCAATGCAGAGAGGTTCAATGGTGTTAACCAGCTTAGCCTCCTAGTTGATGCGAACGATCCAAATCCTGCCCGGCGAGCGATCGCCAGGACTCTGTTGGCACAGCCGGTTTTTACCGCCTCGGGCGGTGTAACCAATGCGCCGACTGCTGCGCAGATCCAGGCGCTGCTCCCGTCGTCGAATACTCTCCAGCCGGTCGCGTCAAACCTGCAGGCTCCATATACGATCCAGGGCCTCATCAGCGTTGAAAGGCAGTTGCCCGACAGGCTGAAAACCACGCTGACGGGAACGTTCATCCTCGCCCGTGGACTGCACCAGCTCAGGACGCGAAATGTTAATGCTCCGGTCTGTCCGGACTTTACACTGACGAGCTGTCTCGGTGCTCCGCGGCCCAACCCGGCCTTCGGCAATATTCTCGAAACAGAGTCCTCAGGTGTGCTCAACCAGCAGCAGTTGAGGATCGGTTTTCGCACCAACATCAATACCAAGTTTTCAGTAAATGGTTTTTACACCCTCCAGTCTGCACACAGCAATTACGACGGGTACCCGGCATATTCGTATGACTTGAGTACCGAATACGGTAGGTCGAATCAAGATGTACGTCAGAGCTTTACGATGTTTGGCAATTATACGGGACCTTTCGGAGTGTCTGTGGCGCCGTTTATCATCGCTACTTCTGGGCGGCCATTCAATATCACCGCGGGTACGGACCCGAACGGTGATACGATCTTTGCAGAGCGGCCGACCTTTGGTCAGCTTGCCGCCCGGTGCTCCGCATTGGGTCTGACCGCCTCGTACTGCAACATCGGCTCAAATGATCCGACGGCGATACTTCCGCGTAACTGGGGACAGGGGCCGGGGAGTTTTAGCGTCAACCTTCGCCTATCGAAGACGATCGGATTTGGCAAGAGCCCGGCGACCACTGCAACTACCGGTGATGCAGCAGGAGCGGGTCGCGGTAATCGCGGCGGCGGCGGTGCTGGCGGAGGCCGTGCCGGTGGCGGCGGATTCGGCGGCGGCGGCTTCGGCGGTCCTGGCGGCGGCGGGGCTGGCGGCGGACCACGCGGCGGCGGCGGCGGTTTTGCCGGAGGCGGTGAAACTCGTAAGCCTTATAACCTGAACTTCGGCGTCAACGTCACGAATATCTTCAATAGGGTTAACTTTGCGAATCCATTTGGAGTTTTGAATTCAGACCGGTTCGGACAGTATCTGAGTACGGCTGGGGGCTTCGGAGGCTTTGGCGGTGGCGGCGGTTCATCTGGGCCGAATCGGCGCGTGGAACTGTTTATGCGGTTTACCTTCTAGGCCGATTCGAGTGCAACTAAGTCGGGCGCTCCTCGTATAGAGGGGCGTCCCCTTTTTTTGTGATACTATCCAGAGTTTTCATCGACAGGTGCACCAATGAAAAAGCCCGTTCTGCTAATTGCTCTACTCACCTTATTCGCCGCAGCCGGTTTCTCGCAGAAGACCGACGTCAAAGCTCCTGCCGCATCGGCGGCGGACACACAGGCGGCGGTGACGCTCGCAAAGGCTGCTCTCGCAGCGCATGGAGGCGACAAATTCAAGCAGATGAAGTCCATCGTGATGAAGGGATCGGTGGACGTGAACGTCTCGAATCAGGTGCTGCCGGGGGCATTCTCGATCGCGATGAGTGGCGACAAGTACTACTTTGAGATCAACAGCATAGTTCAGTCGATCAAGCAGATCTATGACGGTCAGCAGACGTATTCATCTATCAATGGGTTTATGGTGCCGCCGCCCACAAGCGTGGGGTTTGCTGTGCTCGCACGTGTTGGGGACCAGGGATATGTGGTCACGCCGTTCGGAGGCGATAAGAAAAAACGGAGCGGCTTTAGAGTGACGACACCGGACGGTTTTTACACTGACTTTATTATTGATGACAAGACTGGCCAGGTGAAGGGGTACGAGTCCGCTTTTGAAGTCGGCCAGCGGCTCGTGACGACCTCAGCCGAGATCGATCAGCTGCAGACTGTTGATGGCGTGATCGTGCCTAAGAAGTATTCGCAGAGGTTCGATCTAGGAAACCTCACAGCTTACGCGAACTTTAACACCAAGGACATCAAGGTGAATCCGCCGATGGATGATAACGCGTTCGCCATCCCGCACTAATTCAATGGTTGACGGCGAAGCGGCTATTCTTCCACCATTCAACGGTACGCCGCAGCCCCTCCTCTAAACCGACCAAGGTTCTATAACCTAGATACTTCACAGCCTGGTGGTTATCTGCCTGCGAGTCGCGGACGTCGCCCTTGCGGCCCGGCTGGTAGTCGGCTGTGATGTCCGTGACGCCGGTGACGCTCTTGAGCGTCTCAAGAAGCTGGTTGAGAGTCGTGCGTTCACCATTAGCCACATTCATCGTCTCACCGATGCCCTTGTTAGTTTGTGCCGCGGAGATATTCGCGGCGACAACATTATCGATGTAGGTGAAGTCTCGGGAGTGTTCGCCATCGCCGTAGATCACAGGCTGCTTGCCGCTCATCAGCGCGTCCGTAAATCGCGAGATAACACCGGAGTACATCGAGCTCGGATTCTGCCTCGGCCCAAACACATTGAAATATCGCAGCGAGAAGGTCTCAAGTCCGTACACGCTGTTAAATGCTCGGCAGTAAAGCTCCCCAGTGAGCTTTGCGGCGGCGTATGGTGAGAGGGGGTCCGGGCACATCGTCTCTACCTTTGGCAGCACCGGCTGATCACCATAGGCCGAGCTAGAAGCCGCGTAAATGAATCGACGAACACCCGCCTTACGGGCTGCCATCAGAAGATTTACGGTGCCGTCAACACAGATCCGGTGCGTTTCAATCGGATTATCGACAGATCGAGGTACGCTTGGGAGAGCTGCCTCGTGAAAGATAACCTCGCAGCCCTCGACCGCCTTCTTCACCGTCTCCGTATCAGTGATGTCGCCCTCGATCAGCTCGAAATCGCCATTGATCTCGTCGAGATTCTCCTGAAACCCTGTCAAAAAGTTATCAAGGATCGTAACCTTTGCTCCCTCGCGAATAAGTCCGTCGGCGAGATTTGATCCAATAAACCCGGCGCCGCCGGTGATGAGTACTTTGTTTGTGAGTGCCATGTGTTTGGTCTGATCTACCGTCCCACCCCTACGTAATCGAAACCCAGTTCTCGCATATCCTCGGGCTCATAGATATTGCGAAGATCGGCGATCTTAGGACTGCGAAGCAGCCGTTTGACCTTTTCCATATCGAGAGCGCGGAATTGGTTCCACTCGGTAATGATCACGAGGGCATCGGCTCCGTCTATAGCGTCGTATTCGTCCTTTGCGTACTCGAGCGAGTCTGGGAGGCAGCGGCGAGCCTCGTTCATCGCTACTGGATCGTATGCACGGACCTTTGCTCCTTTTTGAATGAGTACCTCGATGATGTCGATGGCCGGCGACTCACGCATGTCGTCGGTTTCGGGCTTGAAGGACAGGCCGAGGATGCCGATCGTTTTACCGGAGACGTCGCCGAGCAACTTTTCGATCTTCGGGATCATGGCCTGACGTTGGCGGTCATTTGCGTCGATGACGGCGTCGACGATCCGCGTTTCTACGCCAAAACGGTCGGCTACGGTCGTGAGAGCCCGAGTGTCCTTGGGGAAGCACGAGCCGCCGTAGCCGGGGCCGGCGTTGAGGAACTTCGCCCCGATCCGCTTGTCCAGGCCGATGCCGCGGGCCACCGACTGGACGTCGGCGCCGACCTTTCGCACAGGTCGGCCATCTCGTTGA
>JBJMGO010000081.1:0-6984 GCA_045807825.1 Pyrinomonadaceae bacterium
CGCTCTTTCGCGACAGATCGTGGAGCTGGGGATCTATCCGGCTGTCGACCCGCTCGCATCGAACTCGCGTATTCTCGACCCGCAGATCGTTGGCGAGGAGCACTACAACACTGCTCAGGACATCAAAAAGATCCTTCAACGATACAAAGATCTCCAAGACATCATCGCGATCCTTGGGCTAGACGAGCTGTCGGAGGACGACAAGCTAACGGTTTCCCGCGCACGTAAGATCCAGCGTTTCTTCTCGCAGCCCTTTACGGTCGGCGAGCAGTTCACGGGTCTCAAGGGCGAGTACGTCAAGGTCGAGGACACGATCAAAGGGTTTAAGGAGATCCTCGAAGGCAAGTGCGACGATATGCCCGAGCAGGCCTTTTACATGGTCGGCACCATCGAGCAGGCCCGCGAAAAAGCGAAGAAAATGGCCGCCGCTGCGTAAACCGCAGCAGTGCACAATGTACAGTGCACAATTGAATCTCTGGATCTGCATTGTGCATTGTGCACTGTGCATTGTGAATTATGCTCAGACTTGAGATCGTCACTCCCGAAAAGCGCGTCCTCGACGCTGAGGTCGACTCCGTCACGGTACCTACGGCATCGGGTGAGGCGGGGATCTTGCCGCATCACGCGCCGCTTGTCTCGGCACTTAAGCCGGGTATTCTCGCTTATTCGGCGAAAGGTCACACGGACCGCGTCGCCGTCTCTTCCGGATTCGTTGAGGTGAATAACGATAAGGTCTCAGTCCTGGTCGACACGGCCGAGACCGCTGACGAGATCGATGCAGCCACTGCCCGCACACAGCGGGACGCTGCTGAGAGAGACGTGACTTCGGCGGGCACGCTCACATCCGACGAGGCTGAATCTGCGCGCGAAACCGTCGATCTCGCGGACGCAAGGTTGGCTGTCGCCTCCAAATAGGAATGGAGTATCCAGGTCAGGGGCCCTGCTTTAAGCGGGGCTTTTTTAGTCAATTGTTGCACCTAAAATCGTTGTAATCGTCTGGAAAAAAATCATATACTCAGGAAAACTATCGCCGAGCTCTGCCGTGATAGACAACAGCCGCACGGCCGGCGTTTCCCAGTTTTGTTCGACTAGAAAAAGCAGGTGACCTTCTAGCCTTGGTGCAGGAGAACAATGCGGTCCGTACCGTCTGAACCCGTCTTACCCGGGAGTCCGCGCGTTGCGCGAACACTCGGGATCGCACTTGCCGCTGCCGCGCTCGTTGGCGGTGCCCTGTCGCTGGCGGGGTGGCTGATCCCCATCTATAGATTGACGGACTGGGATGGGGACGGGATCGTAACCAAATTCAACACTGCGCTTGCGATCACGATTGCATCCGCCGCGCTCTTGACCTTCCTGATCTCACATCGTGCAAAGGTGCTGGTCAGGGTGCTTGCACTCGTCTCGGCCCTGATCGGGTTTGCAACACTGATCGAGCAGATCTTTTTAGTAGATCTCAGGATAGACAATCTGCTTGTTCACGATACGGGTGGAATGTTGGCCACGGCCTCACCGGGCCGGATGGGACCGCCCGCGGCGACGATGTTGACGTTGATAGGTACCTCGATAGTGCTCGTTACACTGGGTCCTCGGTCCCGACGCGTCGCAAGCATGCTTGGGCTTGTTGTGCTGGCGATCGTGAGTCTCTCTATCACCGGCTACATCTACGGTGCGGATCAGCTATACAGCATCCCGCGTCTCACTGGGATCGCTCTTCACACAGCAGGTATGCTCGCGGTGATGGGCGTCGCTTTGGTCGCGGCCGTTCCGGAATGGGGAGCTACGCGTGCGCTCTCCCGCGCAGATTCGGGTGGGCTGATGTTTCGTCGGCTGCTGCTGCCGATGTTGCTGCTGGCGATCGTGCTTGGATGGTTTCGAATTATCGGCCAGACGGCGGGATATTACGACACGGCATTTGGCACCGCCGCCCGAACGGTCGCCGAGATCATTCTCCTGATCGGCCTGCTGTGGTGGGCGGCGTCAAGTACTAGCCGCGCAGACAGGCAGGTCCGCCTCCTCTCAAGGATGCCTGAAGAGAATCCGAGTCCGGTGCTGCGGCTTACGCCAAGTGGTGACGTCATGTATTCCAATTCCGCTGCCGCAAAGCTCGTCGAGCACCTCGACGCCCGCCCTGATGGTAAGGTCGCGAATACCATTCGTGGCTCTGTCGAGAAGGCCGTCTCGACCGGTGACCGTGAGGACCTCGAGATTGAGTTCGACGGCCACACGTATATTGCGTGCATCGCACCCGTTCCGGAACTTGGGCACGTAAATCTGTACGCAAATGACATAACGGACCGAAAATCCGCCGAGGCTACGGCGGCGGCGCAGGCCAGCGAGCAGGCAGTGCTCTATCGCCTCACCGACCGCGTGCATCGTGCCGATACACCCGAAGAGGTCTATAACGCGGCCCTGGATGCGATCATGGACGGAATACTATGTGACCGCGGCTCTGTTCTTGTGTTCAACGACGCGGGAGTCATGTCCTTTGTCGCTTCCCGTGGACTAAGCGAGGAATACTGCCACGCAGTGACCGGCCATTCGCCGTGGCATCCCGGCGATACAAATGCTGCGCCCATCACGATCCCGGACATTCGCAACGCTGAGATCACCGAGGAGCTGCGAAACACGATCATTGGCGAGGGCATCGGAGCACTCGGGTTTGTGCCACTCAATTCGTCTGACGGCGTAGTGATCGGGAAGTTCATGGTGTATAACAACGAGCCGCACGAATTCACGGAGTCGGAGCTCGAGCTTGCGGTGACGGTGGGTCGGCAGATCTCATTTGGGATTGAGCGAAAGCTCAATGAGCAGGCGCTGCGCGAGAACGAGGAACGCCTCCGCCTCGCGACTCAAACAGGGAAGGTGGGGATTTGGGACTGGGACATTGCGGCGGACCACGTCTCGTGGACACACTCCCTCTATCAGATGCACGGGGTTGCGCCAGGCGATTTCGATGGATCGGGCGCGGCATTCGCAAAGCTTGTTCATCCGGATGACAATGATCGCGTTCAATCTGCCATATACGCCGCGCTGAACGGCGAGCGGCCATACGACCAGGAATTTCGCATACTGCGCCCCGACGGTACCACCGTGTGGATCTATACGAATGCCACAGTTGTCGGCGAGGGCAAAACTCGGCGGATGATCGGCGCCGTCGTTGATATCACAGAGCGAAAAGAAGCCGAGCTGGCCTCGCAGCAGCTAGCGGCCATTGTTCGTTCATCGGCTGACGCCGTGATCAGCCTCGATCTCGCCGGCAACATCACGAGCTGGAATCACGGTGCCGAGAACATCTTTGGGTATAACCCCAATGACGCGATCGGCCGTTCTGTGCTTATGCTTCTTCCCGAGGAACGGTGGTCTGAGGAGACCGAGATACTCGATCGCATCAAACGCGGAGAGGTCATTGAGCATTATGAGACCGTTCGAATAACGCGCGACGGGCATGCACTCGATATCTCGCTGACCATCTCGCCGATACGAGACGCGGACGGCAAAATCGTAGGTGCGTCAAAGATAGCCCGCGACATGACGCACCGCAAGCGAGCCCAGGAGGCAATTCGCACTCGCGAAACGCTCGAGCGAATAGTCGAGGCACAGGAGGCGGAACGGAATCGTATCGCCCGTGACCTACACGACCATCTCGGGCAGCAGCTCACGGGCCTGCGACTCAAGCTCGCATCCATCAAGTCGCTTGCCGCCGAGAATCGCGCGGTCGTCAACGAGATCGAGAACGCTGCCCATCAGGCTAATCAGATCGACACCGATCTAAGTCTCCTTGCCTGGGAATTACGGCCCGTCTCGCTCGACAGTCATGGCCTCAGCGAATCCCTCGCGAGCTTCGTTCGCGAATGGGGCCAGAGCCACGGCATCACGGCCGAATTTCACTGCATCCGCCAAAAAGGTCGGCTGGCCCCGGCCGTAGAGACCAATCTTTACCGCATCGCCCAAGAGGCTCTCAATAATATTCTCAAACACGCTGCCGCCCGCGAGGTCAGCGTTACGCTCAACCAGACCTCCAAAGAGGCCGTTCTGGTGATCGAGGATGACGGCCGCGGCTTTGATCCTGAGGAGACCAGTCCAAGTACCGACGGCGGCCTCGGCCTTGTCGGCATGCGCGAACGGGCCACGCTGCTCGGCGGCAATCTAGAGATAGAAAGTCACGCCGGCGGCGGCACCGCCATCTACGCCCGCATTCCCCTCGCCCAAAATACAGCCACAAAACACGCGGCGAAGTAGCTCACCGGTTGTTCAGCGTGCGTGTGCTGAGTGTTGTCTTCACGAAACGCACAGGGCAGATCATCAAACTGGGGAAATGCGCTTCTCCGGGGTGTTTGGCAGCAGACAAACAGGGATCTGCGCGTTTTATACAGTGAGAATGTACCGCCGAATCAGCCGTGTTCAGGGCACGCCAGGCGGTTACACCGGGGTCGCGTCAAACATGGGTCGACGCGGCCTCCCCATATAAAGGTAGGTCGAGAGAGGATAAAGCAAAAGCTCAGCCCTTGCCCGCCTTCTTGATCGCTCCCTTCCTGTCACCCGAGCGTCGCTTCAGTTGTTTAAAGGTCAGAGTAGGCCGGTGTTGGGCAGTGTTGTGTAGTCCACAATACATAATCATACATCGGAGCTGGGGCATTGACGCAAGCCATAACCGCGTCGACATGGCCGCACTGCGGATTAGGTGGCGGATCGGTTGAGCGCCTTCTTCTCAGCGGTAAATGCGAGGCCGATCATGGTTTTGGCGTCCTCGATCGTGCCATTGCGGCATTGCTCGACGGCGTCGATGAGGGGGAGGCGGACGATGTCTATACGCTCGTCTTCATCGAGATTTTGGGCGGTTTCGCCGAGGCCGGTGGCGAGGAAGACGTGCATCTTCTCAGTGAGAAACCCGGGAGATACAAAGAAGGATGTCAGGTGCTCGACGTTGGTCGCGGTGCAGCCGATCTCCTCCTCAAGCTCGCGGATGGCGGCGGTACGAGGGTCTTCGCCAGCCTCGATGCCGCCGGCGGGGATCTCGAGAAGGTGCTTTCCCGCAGCCTGCCGCCACTGACGCACGAGAGCGACAGTTCCATCTTCGAAAAGCGGCACGATCACGGCACTGCCGCGATGCACCACGATCTCGCGTTTGTAAGTCAGGTCTTCCTCACGAATGTCGTCGATGCGGACGTTAAACGTCTTCCCGTGGTAGATCTCTTTGGTGGACAGAGTTTCTGGATCGCTCATTCCTCTCATGATATCGAAAAACGCAGAGGGGTTCGCTTGGTTCCGGCGCCGCCGATTTGTTTTTTGGGGTAGAATAGCGGCGTTATGCGAACAATTTACGATGAAGGGACGCACGCGGAGCTGCACGAGAGGGTTGATCGGCTAACGCCTGAGGCCGCGAGGCAGTGGGGCAAGATGTCACCCGCTCAAGCCATGGAGCACACGGCCCGCGCTATCCAGATGGCGACCGGCGAGGTCCCGATGGATCAGCACATGCTCGGCAAGCTGATCGGTTGGATATTTAAGGGCAGGTTTTTGGGTGAGCAGCCCTTCTCCAAGAACTCGCCGACAGGCCCCACCATGATCGTCGAGGACGAGCCCGACTTCGAGGCGACCCGCGCCAAGCTCAAGCAACTGATGACCGACCTTCACACCCGCGGCCCTGCGGCGACAGATGGGAATATTCACGGTTTTTTTGGACCACTTACCGGCGACGAATGGGGCATCTGTCAATACAAGCACGTGGACCATCATTTGAGGCAATTTGGCGTGTGAGATTAATTCGACGAAGTGTTGACTATCATGTCTGATGTGATGGTGAAATCGCCCTCCGGCGAAATGAGAAGTTTCCCGAATCTTGACCAACGTTTCCGAGCCGCATCTAATCTTTCCGAGATATTTTTCTCAGTTTTGAAGGACCCATGGTACTCGATGTGCAAAAAGGGTCGTGTTGATTGCGGAGATGAATATCGTATGAGTGCCTTGCCTCTATTATCTTTAAAGGGTTCCCCTCGAGCATTCTTCATCACCTCTTCGGTCGTAGAGTAGCCGCTGTCGGTTATGAATTGGTCTCCAAACTCGTAGTAGCCGTGCGCCGGAATTACCACAAACAGCGATTTCGACGGTTCAGCGTCGGAAAAACCCCCGAATATGCCTCCGGGCGCCGAGTTTTCGAACTTCGCTGTAAACGCATCCACCGGTGCGCCTGAGTAAGAGTCAAAAAACTCCACCTTCCGATCCAAGAAATAACTATTCGGCTTGAGAACGATAACTGGATAGTCGTACGGGTTCCTGAGCTGCAAATAGAGGCGTATAACAAATACATGCTCTAACTTTGTTTCCTCCCACGTCCTTTCCTGCGCGGAGACACCTAATACGGATCCTGTAATGATCACTGACTGGCAATTGACAGGTATCGCGCAAACCGTAAGTAGACCAAGGATGAATAGCTTGCGAAACATGTTGCGCGGCCATTCTATCACCAGTCTGCGACCCAACTGATGTAAAATCACTTGGTCTCTTATGGCACTCTTTCGCATAGGACTGGGCGTGAGCGGCGGGATCGCTGCTTATAAAGCTGTCGAGGTGATGCGGCTGCTGCAAAAGGCGGGCTGCGAGGTCTCGGTGGCGATGACGCGGCATGCTACGGAGTTTGTGCAGCCGCTGACCTTTAGGGCGTTGACGGACCGACATGTGATCGTCGACGACTACGACCCGCAGAATCCTGATCCAATCGCACACATCAACTTTTCGCAGAATATCGATCTGCTGCTTGTCGTTCCGGCGACCGCGAATATCATTGCGAAGTTCGCGAATGGCGTGGCGGATGATTTTCTATCTTCCACCTATCTCGCCACTACCGCTCCCGTGATGATCGCTCCGGCGATGAACACCACAATGTGGGAGCAGCCGGCGACGCAGCGAAACGTCGAGCAGCTGCATAAGGACGGAGTTCATTTTGTCGAACCCGTTGCCGGTGAGCTTGCGTGCAAGACCGTCGGC
>JBJMGO010000082.1:0-7367 GCA_045807825.1 Pyrinomonadaceae bacterium
AGGGTCTCAGCGGATTAAGCGCGGCCACCGGCGAATTTGCGGCGAAACGCACCGTACGCCTGATCGAGCTCCTTCACACCAAGGAGCTTGGCGAGAATGACGAAGACCGCTCCGCCAACCGCGATCGGCACGAATGCCTCGGCAAGCTTTACGAGCATTGACTTCGTTCCGAGCTCCACAAACATAAGGTAGTTGCACGCGTAACACACCGCCGACATGAGTACCGATGCAAGTGCGATGCGGAGGAACGACGTGCCGACCTCACGGCCGTTCAGCCGTTTGATCTTACGCCGCATAAAGAGGACGAGTGCTGCAAAATTAACCAAAGCGACGCACGAGGTGGCGAGTGCAACACCGGCGTGGCCATAGCCGTGAGGTGTCTCGGGCGTTACACCGTAGTGCGAGAGCCAGTCGCGAAAGAAGTAGCTCGCGAGCGCATTAACCGCTATGGACGCGATCGCGATTATCATCGGCGTCTTTGCGTCGTTCATGGCGTAAAACGCGGGCGAAAGCACTTTGATCGCCGCATAACCCGCGAGTCCGATAGAGTACCCGCCGAGAGCAAGTGCCGTCATAGATGTCGCTGTCGCGTCGAATTTGCCGTGCTCGTAGATGAGTCGGATGATCGGCTGGCCTAGCACGATGAGGCCGCAAGCGGCGGGGATGGTCATCAGAAATACGAGGTTGATCGATGACGACAATGTATCGCGAAAATCCTTGATCCTGCCCTCGCTCGCCATCCGCGAGAGCACGGGCACAGCCGCCGTTCCGACTGCGACTCCAAACAATCCGATCGGAAACTGCATCAGCCGAAACGAGTAGCTCAACCACCCCTGTGCACCCTCGATACTCGATACAAAATACGTGTTGATCAGTACGTTGATCTGCACGGCCGATGTGCCGAGGATCGCGGGCGTCATCAGTGCCATTACCCTGCGGAGCCCTTCGTCACGGAGGCTCAGGCCCCAAACAAAACGGAATCCGACCTTATATAGCGACGGCACCTGCATCAGGAATTGCGACGCTCCGCCGATCAGCGTCCCTATGGCCATTCCGATGATCGCCCATTGCGCGTTGGAAGAGGGGATCGCGTTCTTGTCGGCGTTACCCAGCCAGCCGCCGCCGCTCAACCAATACGCGAGTGCAAGGCCGACGATGATGGAAACAATATTAAAAACGGTCGAGGCCGAGGCCGGGATCCCGAAAACGCCCTTTGTATTAAGCACGCCCATCGCAACCGCCGCGAGTGCGACGAGCAGGATGAAAGGGAACATGATCTCCGTCAATGTTGTGGCTAACGCTGCTTTCTCCGGAGAAAATCCGTCGGCCACGAGGTTAACGAACTGCCTCGAGAACAACACGCCGATGATGCAGATCACGCTCATCACGACGGCGAGAGCGTTGATCACCAGCCCCGCGAGGTGCCATGCTTCCTTTTCGCTCTTATGGATCTGATAGTCGGTAAAGACCTTGACGAAGGCCACCGACAACGCACCCTCGGCAAAGAGGTCCCTGAGCACATTAGGGATCCTGAATGCCACGACATAGGCGTCGTACAAAAATCCCGCGCCAAAAAAGTACGCGAATACCGTCTCGCGTATCAGTCCGATGACCCGTGAGAACATCACCGCGATCGACACGATCCCGGCGGAGCGCGCTACGCTCGTCTGTTTGGTTACAGGAGCGGCCGGTTGATCCGGGTCGGTGCTTTCCTCGGGTACGTATGGAGGCGGGGCGTCGTCGGGGTGGTTCATTTTTACAAACGCGGATTATCTCACGTTGGCAACAAAAAAGAAGAACAGGCCGTGAGGCCTGTTCTAAATGGCGCGATTTTGAATGTCTTACTCTCCGCCGTGCGACCGGCCGCTCGGGTAGCTGATACGCGATCGCGCGAGACGCGCCTCGATCGACATTCCCTGGTAGGTCAGCGGTGCCGCACCCCCAAACTGTGCCTGCACGAGCGGCACGAGCATGTTTTGGAATCCTCGGAATCGTCCCACGCCGCCGTGCATATTGAAGATCACGAAGAGCAATCTTCCGTTTCGCGTGTTCATCTCACCGGCGAGAGCACTAGCTCCGCCGTCCGTGTGACCCAACGTGCCCGTCTTGCCGACGACGCTGCCGCGTGCCCAGTCGGCGTCAAAACGCTCCTCGAGCGTCCCCTGATCCACACCCGCAACCGGGAAGATATCCATGAAGGTCATGTTGTACTTCCCGAGATCAGATCGCAGTGCTCGAAGCAGCTTCATCTCCGCAGCGGGCGTTACACGATTGATACCGAGACCACTTGATGTCTGGATCGAGAACTCGGCGGGCGGGATCTCTGCGTTCAACTGCACGATGCGAGCGACAGCATACGGGCCGCCAAGCATGTCACCGAGCTTCTCAGCGAGAAAGTTATTTGAGAAGCAGAGCGTCGCCTTCAGGATCTCCTTCATCGGCGTCGATTCGTGGGTGAAGAGCAGCTTTAGATTGCTCGGCACGCCGCTGACAAACGCCTGGCCATTAAAGCTCAAGGACGGCGTGCTCTGATTGAGATTCGCTTTGCCAGAGTAGGCGAGATAGTCGAGCCAAGCTTTTGTCGCGGATGGCACGCGTCTGGTCATATTCAGGTCGTTGAATAGAGCCTGTGCCGACGCGGATGGCGACGATGAGAAATTAATGGAGAAATTATCGGTGACGTACAGATTGCCCGTGACGGTGCGGATCCCGAGGCGGTTGAGCTCATTTGCGACCGCAACAGCGTGCTGATTTCCAAACATCGGGTCCTTGCCCGATACGTAAAGATTGCCGGTCAAAATACCCGTCGCCGCGTCCACTGTTCCATCCGTATAGACATTCGTCAAAAACCTGAATTCCGGACCGAATGTCTTGAGCACCGCGTATGCAGTGGCGATCTTGACGTTCGACGCGGGATTGTACGGAACGTCGGCGTGGCTCTCGATCACGGTCTTGCCGCTCATGTCCTCTATGAGCACGCCCGAGTCGCCCGGTATCTCGATGCTCTGCAAAGCCGGGAACATCGTCCGCACGGGATTGCGTGCGACCGCAGGAGCGGCTGACGGCCCTGAGCTGCCGGTCTTTTGCACGTACGGCGTCGGCGACGGCTGCTGGACAGCTATATTCTGCAAGAGCGGCGGCCGGTCTTGCGCGATAGCCTCGGAGGAAAACACAAAAGCAAACAGGACAAGGAGCCAGCCTAACTTTTGGTGTGATCGGTGCTTCATTTGTCGTGGATCTTTATCGGCGGAAGATTTTCGATTCGCAATATAGCACATCAGCCGCGGAGCTCGTGCAGTTTTTGCTGACACAAGCGTGAATTTGATGCCGGGCATAGACGCGCCGGATGTCCCTAAGAGGTAAGCCCCATTTATAGGGGCTATTCTCAGTGATTATAGCAGAATGGGCTTGTTGCGGGGCCGCTAACTTGTTTTGAGATGCTTTATCATCACGAGCCGAGTGCCGTCGTCAGTCGGGTCGACGTGGACCTCGTCCATCAGCTCGCGGATCAGTTTCAATCCCCATCCGCGGCGTTCTGATGGCGCGTCTTCTTGAGAGAGCATGTGTTCGGTGAGTTTCAGGCCACGATTCACGACGGTGATCTTGATGCTTTCCGGACTGACCGTGAAGGTGAGGTCTACATTTCGATCGGCACTCAAGCTGTGCTCAGCCGCGTTGATCAGGGCCTCTATCAGGGCGGTCTTGACCTGTATCCCGGTCTTTAGGGGAATGGAATGCTTCTCTGCGACCTCGCCAAACATCCTTGCGGCGATCAACTCGCCCTCGTCGCCCATTTCGACCGTGATCTCGTACTTTGTCGCGGTGTCAGTTTCTGTTAGCGGCGGTGGTGACAAGAGCAGCTCTCTTAGCAACACTGCCTGTCGACGACTCGATCCAAAAGCACTGCGCTCGGCCAGGATCTGTAGTGCATCATCGGCAAATCCCTCGGGAGCGATCAACCAGATCTGGTAGCGGTCCAAGCCAGAATTTAGCGCGGCCATTTCGAGCCTGTCACACCAAAATTCAGCCGTTGCGGTGTCGGCCTCGAGCTTTGAATCGATCTCGGCTACGAGCCACGCTTCGCCAGACTCAGTCAGTCCGATGGCGGCGCGGTCGCGATCACAAAATTCCGAAAGGGGTGCGTAAAAAGCCGATGCATCTGCCGTATAGACCGTGCGGGGAAGGTCGATCCTATCCGCAGATGTGCGGAGCGCGGGGACGATCGCCTCGTCCGATTGCCCTTTGAGCTCTCTTTTGAAAAGAGCATACTCCACGGCGGCTCGCGCGACGCTTTGCCCGTGTTGGATATCGAGCAATTGTCGGACTCCGATGGCGGCATTGCTCCGATAAAACTCCGTCATCAACCGCGCTGCTCGGCTGGTGTTGTGCTGCATTGCACGGCCGACGGTGATCGCACGTTTTTTGGGGTGTTTGATTATGCCGCCCCTTGCCTCGATGTAATCGCGCACGACACGCGGCGTCGCGGCCATGCTGACGGTGCCATCGCCGGCGGCGAGAGCCTCCTCCACATGCAGGTGCCTAATAAGTCGGCCGAAAGCTCCGTCATCAACTTCTCGCAGAGCTCGTCGCCAGTGCTGTATCGGCAGCCGCATGCCCTCGGAATTGAGCGTTTCGCTCAGCAGGCGAACGACCACGTTCGGATCGACATCTTTTGGTAACGGACGGAAGAGCTTGTCCCTTAGATAACGTCCGATCCGCCCACCGAAGATCGAATTTGTGTACACTCGCTCGACAGTTGCAAAGGCGTTGAGAGCCTCGCCGTCGTCGAGTGCCTGCGCGAGCAACAGATCGACCACCTTGAGCGAACCGGCTGTCTGCACTGCGACCAGATCTCGCGTTGCATCGGCGATCTCAATGTCACGCTCCTGGGCGAGCGCTGCGACGACTTTGGTCAGCTCGGCAAAGGGTAGCGGTTCCAGCCGCATCTGTCCGCCCGGCATCCGGCCGTACATCGCACGTCTCCGTCCGGATGCAATGATCGAAATACCACGTAAAGAGGCAACTGCCTCGAGAAATCGACTGCCCTCACGGATAAGTCTCACGCTGTCCAAACCATCGATCAGCAACGCAATCCGACGTCGTGCACGAGCCGGAATGCCAACATTCGACGATATGCTGCCTCCGCTCAGCAAAGACTCGACAGCGCCGTCGATCCAGTCGAGATCAGCCGGAGCGAGACGGCAGATCTCATTAAGTGACGGCTGGACCGCGATGAGCTGTGGGTCCTGACGAGTGTACGCGACGGACTGGATCAGAAATTGGTGAGCGAATCGCCTGGCTGCCGACGCGGCGTCGCGGTCGGAGCGTTTTAGCTCAAAGTAAAAGGGAACCAAAGATTCTGAGAGGAAAAGCTCGTCGTAGACCTGCCTGAGCAGCTCCGACGCACCGACGCCGGGCGCGGCGAGCACGGTGAGACTTTGCCCCGCATGCGCGGCGGCGATGATCCGC
This sequence comes from Pyrinomonadaceae bacterium, assembly GCA_045807825.1. Classification (GTDB taxonomy): domain Bacteria; phylum Acidobacteriota; class Blastocatellia; order Pyrinomonadales; family Pyrinomonadaceae; genus OLB17. The sequence goes on from JBJMGO010000082.1 coordinate 5,470, forward strand.
TCGAGCTCACTCTCGCGGCCGAGGAAATCGTGCGGGCAGCCAAAAACGCGCTTGGCGTTCACGCTGCCATCTCCTCAAATTCCTGAACGCGATTTCGGCCGCGACGTTTGGCCTCGTAAAGAGCGCGGTCGGCGGCGGCGACGAGATCGGCCGAGATGCAAAGCTCTGCCGAGCAGCTCGCGACTCCGATCGATGCCGTCACCTGGCGATTGGGGAACGGCGTGTGCTCAAGATTGTGGCGAATGCGTTCGGCGATAGCGATGCCTTCCTCACCGGTGGTCTGCGGCAGGAGGATCGCAAATTCCTCGCCTCCAAATCGTGCCGCAACGTCCGCCGCGCGCAAAGTTTCGCGGATCACGTGGGCCACGATCTTCAACGCCTCATCGCCCGCGGGGTGTCCGAACGAGTCGTTGTACCCCTTAAAATTGTCGACATCGAGCATCATGAAACTCATCGGGAAACCATGTCGATTAGACCGTTTGACCTCCTCGACGAGCCGGGCCTCGATGTAGCGGCGGTTGAGCAAGCCGGTCAGGGCATCGGTCACCGAGAGCTGCTCGAATTTGCCAGCTTTGTCCTTCAATAACGCCCTGTCGATGGCGACAGCGAGCTGCGGTGCTACAGCTAGAAACAGGTCGAGTGATTCCTGATCAAAAACGACACCGCCGACACGATCGGTGAAATTCATCACTCCGACAGTGCGGCCGGCAAGCGTGATCGGGCAGCTTAGAAAGGATGAGGTTTTGTAACCACGCTCGTCGTCGACGGGAGGAAGACCGGTTTTAGTAACGTCCTCGAGAAGGGCGGGGACGCCTTTGTAAAAGACGATCTGTGAGACGCGGCTGCCGACCTCTTCGTCAACCGGTCTGTCGCTGGCGCCAATGAGCGCCTTGATCTCGAGCTTGTCATCAACCTCGTCGTGCACGAGCAGAGACGCACGCTCGGCCTCTAACATTTGAGCTGCACTTTGCGTCAGCGAGAGCCACTGGTCCTCGCGATCGACGCGGCGCATGCTGCGGCTAAAGCTTCGTACTGCAACGGCAAGCTTCTCACGTCTCTCGACCTCGCTGCGGAGTCTCAATATCTCGAGCTGCGGTGCAAGAGAATTACACAGCCTGACAATGCTGTGCTTTGCGTCCGCGGGCTCGATCGGGCCGAGTACGGCGACAGCGGCTGTGATATCGGTGCCGACAGCGACCGGAAACAGAGATAGCGAACGCTTCGCGGGCTCTCCCCCTTTCGGCTTCTCACCGAGCTCGAGCGGAACGTCATTCTGAAGTGCATCGATCAGCCGGTGATCGTCGGGCAAAATGCGGAGCCGCACCGTACGTCCTCTGAGCTCGCCATAACCGGCCGTCGTCTCAAACGAAGCGCCGCGGCGGTCGAGCCAGACGAGCGACTTAAGAGCGTAATGGGTGGCGATAAACTCCAGAATGGAGTCCGCAACCCGCGGATAATCCGTCTTCAGCAGAGATCCAAAGAACGACCGCCACGCGCGGGCCTCGACCGTGCGGCCGTTTTCAGGCCTGGTTTGCTGGATCTCGGGGGAAGGTGTACTCACCACGTAATTAGATGACGGTCAGTTCCGCATAGATGGGGAACCGCGCGTACTTTTGCACATACAGAACGCTTACTGACCCGCAAAAACGACGAATAAGGCACTTTTTTCACATAAAAGCACCCGCAACGAATGCCTCTCCTTTGACGAATTTAACTCACCTATGTCGCATAACATACCCACGCTTCCGCTCGCTAGGAATAGTCTTGCATTAACAGGTCCAAAATCCTGAGGGAGGCAATTATGATCAACGATTACGAAGCTACTGAACCCATGACCTCAAGCGCGGTGCCGGGACTCGGCGGCACAGCATATTCCGGCGACGAACAGAAACTCTCCA
>JBJMGO010000083.1:0-2464 GCA_045807825.1 Pyrinomonadaceae bacterium
GCGGGAACGACGCGGCGACGAAATCGCATTGGTGTTGCTCGGCGGAGTGAATTACTACACCGGGCAGGCTTTTGAGATGAAGGAGATCACAGCGGCGGGTCACAAGGCGAGGGCGATCGTTGGATTCGACTTGGCTCATGCGGCGGGCAATCTAAAGCTTGAGATGCATGACTGGGACGTGGATTTCGCGGTTTGGTGCTGCTACAAGTACTTGAACGGCGGCCCCGGTGCGGTGGGCGGAGCGTTCGTGCATGAGAGACACGCGCGCTCCTTTGACCTCTGCAGACTTGCAGGTTGGTGGGGGCACGATAAGGAAACGCGTTTCTTGATGGGTCCGGAATTCAAGCCTCTTCCCGGTGCCGAGGGCTGGCAGATATCGAATCCGCCGATCCTGCAAATGGCTGCCCTGCGGGCGTCGCTAGAGATCTTTGACGAAGCAGGAATCGGTGCCCTGCGTGAGAAGTCGATCCGGCTGACTGCCTATTTGGAGTCGCTTGTTGATGAGATCCGCGACAAACGGATCTCGATCATCACGCCTTCTGATCCAGAGCAGCGTGGGTGTCAGCTTTCGATCCGGATCAGCGAAGGTGGCAAGGAGCTGCACCAAAAGCTGCTCGAAGGTGGTGTTTATTGCGATTGGCGCGAGCCGTCGGTGATCCGCGTCGCACCTGCTCCGTTGTACAACTCTTTTAGCAACGTCGCGCGGTTTGGCGAGATCCTCAGACAATGCCTCGCGTAGCGATCATCGGTGCGGGTCTCGCTGGCTCGCTGCTCGCGATCTACCTCGCGAAGCGCGGTTTAGAGGTGGACGTGTACGAGGCGCGCGGCGATATGCGGCAGGAGGACGTCGCCGGCGGCCGCTCGATCAACCTCGCGTTGAGCGACCGCGGGATCGCTGCGCTGCGAGAGGTCGGGATGGATGAGTACATGCTGGCCGAGGCTGTGCCGATGTACGGGCGGATGATCCACTCGACGAGCGGCGATACGAAGCTGCTGCCGTATTCTGGCCGCAAAGGCGAGTACATCAACTCTATCTCACGCGGCGGGCTGAATATCGCGTTGATGAATGAGGCCGAGAAGCATCCCGGAGTTCGGGTTCATTTTAGTAAGCAGAGCTCGGACTTCGATACTAAGAGCGGCACGGTGAGATTTGCGGATCGCACCGAGGTGATGGCGGACACTGTCATCGCGACTGACGGTGCGGGATCGATCATCCGGCAGGCGATGGAGCGACAGCTCGCGGGATTCAGTGTCTCGTCTGTGTTCTTGGAGCATGGGTACAAAGAACTGCAGATACCTGCTTTAAAGCAGTGGCCGAGCAACGTTCAGCCACCCGCTGCCGAGGGCGGTTCCGACTCTGACTTTCTGCTTGAGAAGAACGCTCTTCACATCTGGCCGCGGCATCAGTTCATGATGATCGCCTTGCCGAATTGGGACGGCAGCTTTACTTGTACACTCTTCCTCGATCGAGCCGCTTTTGACGAACTCACTAATGAGGCTGCGGTGCGGGGATTCTTTGAGCGGGAATTCCCTGACGCGGTGCCTCTGATGCCGACGCTCGTGGATGACTTTTTTGACAACCCCACGGGGCAGCTCGGCACGGTCAAGTGTTGGCCGTGGAATGTCGGCGGCAAAGTGCTGTTGCTTGGTGATTCAGCGCACGCGGTCGTGCCGTTTTACGGACAGGGGATGAACTGTGCGTTTGAGGACGTGCGTGTGCTTGCGTCCTTGATCGATCGACATGGCACAAACTGGGAGCTCCTTTACGAGGAATACGGCCGCGCGAGAAAGGTGAATACGGACGCCATCGCCGACATGGCGGAGGAGAACTTTTACGAGATGCGCGACCGTGTGGCTGACCCTATCTTTCAGCGTAAGCGCGAGCTTGAGACGCGACTTGAGCAGACATATCCCGATTATTTTTCAAAGTACTCGATGGTTACGTTTCGCGACGATATGCCATATTCCGAGGCAATGCGCCGCGGGAATGCACAGGACGCGTTCCTGATGGAGTACTGCCGTAACCTCGCCGATGTCTCCGCCGTCGAACTCGATGACGTGCAGCAAAAACTAAAGGAGGTGATCGAATGAGAGCGATCATTTTTGTGCTGGTTTGTTTCCTTGGTATCGCCGCGTGCTCGGCCCAAAAGCAGGCGGATGCTATCACCGCAAACGGTTTAACTGGTAAAGATCTCGTTGGTGAATGGATGGGAGAATCGAAGTGCACCGGCAACAATCCGTCTTGCCATGACGAGGTAGTGCGCTATCGTTTTTCGGAGATCAAGGCCGAGCCTCAGAAGGTGCATCTCGCCGCGGATAAACAGGTGAATGGCGAATGGGACCTGATGGGCGAATTCGATTTCACGATCGACGCGGCAAAGAATACGCTGACCGCTGAATTCACGATCCCGCGGACCGGTCGTCGTGGAGTATGGTCTTTCACCGTCGCAGGCGACAAGATCGA
>JBJMGO010000084.1:0-5181 GCA_045807825.1 Pyrinomonadaceae bacterium
AATACAGAATCAAATGTTTACCGCCTCATCCCGCGACTGGCGACAGAGGGCGGCAACCCGGATGAGCGCGTGAGGACGCTGCTCAAGGATGTACTCGCCAGATTTGGCGTTGAGCAGCACATCAACTGGTTTTACACGCCGATGATGCTTGATCTTGCCAAGGGAAGGAAGCCACAGGCAGTCGTTTACGACTGCATGGACGAGCTCTCCGCGTTCCGTGGTGCACCGCCGGAGCTTCTGGAGAACGAACGGCGACTTTACGACATCGCCGACCTGGTCTTCACCGGCGGTCAGAGCCTTTACCAGGCAAAAAGGGACCGTCATCCGGCGGTTTACGCCTTTCCGTCTAGTGTCGACGTATCGCACTTTTCGAAGGCCCGCGAGATCACCGAGGAGACAGACGAACAGCGGGAGATCCCGCACCCGAGGATCGGATTTGCGGGAGTGATCGACGAGCGGATGGATATCGAGCTTCTCTCCGACGTGGCAGGGCTTAAACCGGAATGGCATTTTGTGATGATCGGCCCCGTCGTTAAGATCAGCCAGTCGGACCTGCCGCGGCGGTACAACATTCATTATCTGGGAATGCAAGCTTACGAGAAGCTGCCGTCCTTCCTTGCAGGTTGGGACGCGGCCATGATGCCTTTCGCTCTCAACGAGTCTACCAAGTTCATCAGTCCTACCAAGACGCCGGAGTACCTCTCGGCCGGGCTTGGTGTCGTGTCTACAGCCATCACTGACGTGGTCACGCCATACGAAGAGCTCGGCCTCGTGCGTATCGCACGGACGGCACGCGAATTCGTAAGTGCCCTTGAAAAAGTGATGAAGGAGGATGCACGCACGCGCAACGAGAAGGTCGATAAGTTTTTAAGGCAAAATTCCTGGGACAAGACGTATCAGGAGATGTCGCGGCTGATCGACGGTGTCGTCGACTCCCGAGGGCAGCGGCAGGAATATATGGGGTCCGACCTGGAAGCAACAACGGAACAGGGCTTTGTGCTTGCGGCTGCGTGATACGGCCGAAGCAACAGATTTTGTAAAGCAAGGGGATTAACGATGTTTGACTATCTAATTGTAGGAGCCGGCTTCGCCGGTAGTGTATTGGCTGAGCGCCTCGCGAATGGGTTGGGGAAAAGGGTCCTGATCTGCGATGTGCGCAATCATATTGGCGGAAACGCATATGACTTTTATAACGACGACGGGATCCTGATCCACAAATACGGCCCTCATATATTTCATACCAATTCCGGGGAGATCTTTGATTACCTGAGTCGTTTTACCGAGTGGCGTGAGTACCAGCACCGCGTGCTTGCATCAGTCGACGGCATGCTCGTACCGATCCCGATCAATCTCGATACGATCAATAAATTGTATGGGCTAAATCTGGACTCAAAAGGCGTCCAAAAGTTTTTCGACGATCTCCGCGAGGAGCGCGAGCACGTCAAAACGTCCGAGGACGTTGTGGTCGGTGCTGTGGGCCGTGAGTTATACGAAAAGTTCTTTAAGAATTACACACGGAAGCAATGGGGAATGGACCCGTCGGAGCTTGACGCGGCGGTGACTGCCCGCATCCCGACACGTACGAATCGGGATGACCGCTACTTTACTGATACCTATCAGGCGATGCCGAAGAATGGCTATACCCGAATGTTCGAGAATATGCTCGGCAGCGATCGGATCACCATTGCCTTGAATTGCGACTTTGAGGAGCTTAAGAATGAGGTCCGGTACAAGAAGCTGATCTATACCGGCCCTGTTGATGCGTACTTCAATTACTGCTACGGCAAGCTGCCCTACAGATCACTGAAATTCCGCCACGAGACGATGGACTGCGAGACCTTTCAACAAGCGCCCGTCATCAACTACCCGAATGAGCAGGCCTACACCCGTGTGACGGAGTTCAAATACCTCTCGGGTCAGCAGCACAAAAAGACGGCGGTGGTTTACGAATACCCAATGGCGGAGGGCGATCCGTACTACCCGATCCCAAAGGCCGAAAACGCCGAGCTCTACCGCAAGTACAAAGAGCTAGCGGACGAGCAGCCCGACGTGCACTTTGTCGGCCGCCTCGCTACCTATAAGTACTACAACATGGACCAGGTCACCGGCCAGGCCCTTACGACTTATGCGAAAATAGCCGGCATGGACCGCAAGGCTGCCGCAACCGCTAGCGTGTTGAACGTCCCGCACCTCGTGCAAGTGCCGGGCAACGGCAACGGACATGCGGCTGTTTTGAATGGCAATGGCAAGGGACTTCCGGTGCCGCTGGTAAACGGCAACGGATCGGCGGTAAAGAACGCGTCGGCGTCTAACTGATAGTTCAATTTGAGGAACGGGAGCGGCGCGTACAATTCGCGCCGCTCGTGTTTCGCATTATGGGAATCGATGACGTGGAACGGTCGCTCCGCGTAAAGTTTTATCTGAGATCTTCCGGAGATGGCTACCTCGAAAAAGATGAATGTTCTCGTAACCGGCGGGGCCGGCTATATCGGCAGCGTTGTCACCGAGGAGTGTATCGCCGCTGGACATACGGCGTTTGTCATAGACGACCTCAGTAAGGGCCACGAATGGATGGTTCATCCGGACGCCGAGCTGACGGTCGGCAGCATCGGCGACAGCAAACTTGTCACAGATCTTCTTTCGGACAGCAATATCGAGGCGGTCATCCACATGGCCGCCTCTTCGCTCGTCGGCGAATCGATGTCCGATCCGGCGAAGTACTTTTCCAACAATGTGGTTGCTGGAGCCGCGCTTCTCGACTCCATGAACAAGGCGGGTGTGAAGAAGATCATCTTCTCCTCGACCGCTGCCGTCTATGGTGAACCCGAGAAGCAGCCCATCGAAGAAGCCGACAAGCTCCAGCCGACGAACCCATACGGTGAGAGCAAGCTCACGTTTGAGCACATGCTCCGCTGGTACTCTCGGGCCTACGATCTGCGATATGTCAGCCTGAGGTACTTTAATGCCGCCGGTGCGACCGAGCGTTGCGGCGAGTTGCACGATCCGGAGACGCACCTCATCCCTTTGGTTCTACGTGCAGCGAGCGGTGAGGCGGACTTTATAGATATCTTCGGCGATCAGTACCCGACGCGGGACGGCACGTGCATCCGAGACTATATTCACGTCTCGGATCTTGCCAAAGCGCACGTGCTCGCGCTGAAGAAGCTCGATTCGGGCTCATCGACCTATAATCTGGGTTTGAGCGGCGGTTTTTCGGTTAAGGAAGTTATCGAGGCCGCACGCCGCGTTACGGGAAAGAGCATCCCGACGCAAATGTCGCCACCACGGGCGGGCGACCCGGCCGTGCTGATAGCTTCGTCAAACAGGATAAAGAAGGACCTCGGATGGGACCCTGAGTTCACCTCCATCGACGACATTATTCAGACCGCCTGGGATTGGAAGCAGGCTAACGAGGACCGCATGTCGCGGGTCGCTAGCTAAGATCGATCCCCCGCTCCTGAGCCAGGCCGTGAACCTTCATATCAAGATCGCTGTCCACGGGAACGTCCCCGGAGAGCATCTCACGGATCTCTGTGTCCTCGCGTCCGAGGGCGAGGGCAGTTGTCGCCACGTCCCCCTCAAAGCCATTGTTGCAGAGCGACTCGAGGCACTCCTGCGGATCGCACTCCTTTGCCGAGGCAGTTGAACCTTCATTATTCATATAATTATCTCCGTGCCGCCGGGACGATATGGAGGATCCCATCATTCGGTTCCCTAGTGCGGGCGTACATTTCGGAGCCAAAGGTCACGCCAATGAGCGCAATGCCCGCTCCGACAGTTGAGAAAAACGTCGATGCGATCTCAGGGCTGGCAGGATCATTACCGCGAAGGTAGAGTCCCGTTCCATAAATAGCCAAAACGATGATGTAGAGGGCGAGGTGGACCGACGCAAGCCTCCGAGCGCCACTCCGGCTCGGCAGCAACAGCCAATCAAGGCATCCGAATACGAATGCCGCGACGCCCCCGATCAATCCGCACAAGATCACCCAGTAGGCGATCTGGGAAAACGCCGTATGCCCCCCGATCAGGTGAACGAAATCAAAGATCACCGATGTGGAGAGCAAGCCGAGTGGAAGTACTACGAGTTCAGCTGGGATCGCATGACCCAGCGCCCTGGAACCGCTTAACATACTGCGATTCTGGGCGGCGAGGCTACCCGCGAATGTTTAGTTGCATACGCAACATAAACTATTCTCCGGATTGTTGAAGAAGTTTGGCGACCAGTCCCGTCCACCCGGTTTGATGCGAGGCTCCAAGCCCGGTGCCGCTGTCCCCGTGGAAATACTCGTAAAACGGGATGTGATTTTTGAAGAAGGGGTCTGACTGATATTTCTCGACTTCGCCATTCGTCGGCCGACGGCCGTTCTCATCCATCAGGAATAATCTTGAAAGGCGTCGCGACAGCTCCTGCGAGACTTCCCAAAGGTTCATCATTACTCCGGACCCTGTGGGGCATTCTACCTTGAACGTGTCGCCAAAATAGTAGTGCAGTTTTTGTAGGGATTCGATGAGAAGGTAATTGGGGGGAAACCACACCGGCCCTCGCCAGTTGGAGTTGCCGCCAAATAGGCCCGTGTTCGACTCGGCCGGCTCGTAGTCGACGCGATGCTCTTGGCCGTCCACCTCCAGTACGTAGGGGCAATCCCTGTGAAACTTTGACAGTGAGCGGATACCATACGGCGATAGGAACTCGCTCTCGTTGAGCATGTATTTGATAACACGCTCCATTCGTGGGCGGTTTACTATCGAAAGCAGGCGGCGTTCGTTCTGGCCTGGCGTTCTCGCACAGCTTATGTCGGTGGTTATGTCAGGGCGATTGTCGATGAACCACTGCATTCTCGTCTGGAACTGCGGCAGCCTGGCCAGCAGCTCACTATCGATCGTCGCGACCGCGAAGAGCGGGATCAGTCCGACCATGGAGCGGATCTTCATCGGCACGTGACCGTCGTTGGGCAGCCGCAGGATGTCGTAGAAGAAGCCGTCCTCCTGACTCCACATCTCCACACCATCGCCCACCTTGGTCATCGCGCTGGCGATGTAGAGGAAGTGCTCCCAGAATTTGCTGGCCACATCCTCATAGGCTGAGTCATCTTTCGCCAGCTCCATCGCGATAGCCAGCATGTTGAGCGTATACATCGCCATCCAGCTCGTGCCGTCGGACTGCTCGATGTAGCCGCCGGT
>JBJMGO010000085.1:0-2475 GCA_045807825.1 Pyrinomonadaceae bacterium
GCACGACCATGCGGCTCATCAGCGGCATTCTCGCGGGTCAGCCTTTCACATCGACTTTGACCGGTGACGCTTCGCTCCAGAGCCGCCCAATGCGGCGAATAATTGAGCCGCTGGGCGAAATGGGTGTTGCGATCGAATCAACCGACGGCAAAGCTCCGCTCACGATCCACGGCCGCCGCCCGCTCAACGCTATTCAGTACGACATGCCGATCTCCTCGGCACAGATAAAGTCCTGCGTTCTGCTCGCGGGCCTCTTTGCCGACGGCGAGACCAGCGTTACAGAATACTTCGCCACCCGGGACCACACCGAGCGGATGCTCGCGTGGTTTGGCGTCCCCGTCCTCGAACGCAGCGAGGGTGCCGGCACCACGCTCTCGCTCAACGGTCCCGCAACGCTGACGGCACGCGACCTAGTTGTTCCCGGTGATGTCTCGGCGGCTGCATTTTTTCTGGTTGCCGCTGCATGTCTCCCTGGCTCCGACCTCACTCTGCCGAATGTCGGTATCAACCCCACACGTCGTGCGATCGTCGATCTTCTCCTCGGTTTCGGTGCCAACATCGAAGTCAGCGATGAGCAGAACAACTGCAATGAGCCATCGGGCACGCTGCGCCTCAAAGGTGGGCTGCGTCCGCCCGAGCGAACATTCCTCATCCGCGGCGAACGCACCGCAAAACTTATCGACGAAATTCCCGTTCTCGCCATCCTCGGCACGCAGCTCGAGCACGGCCTCGAGGTCCGCGACGCCTCCGAGCTGCGGGTAAAGGAGAGCGACCGCATCGCCGCGGTCGTGCAGAACCTCAAAAAAATGGGAGCCAGCGTGGACGAGTACGAAGACGGCTTTCGCGTCCATCGCTCCGAGCTAACAGGTGCGGAGATCGACTCGCATGGCGATCATCGGATTGCAATGGCTTTTGGCATCGCCGCCTTGCTGGCGGACGGAGAAACGACGATCAATGACCCAGAATGTGCGGCGGTGTCATTCCCTCGGTTCTTTAAGATCCTACGCGAGGTCGCTCAATGAGCGACATCAAGATCGCGCTCACCGGATTTATGGGCGTCGGCAAATCCAGTGTCGCCCGCCACCTCGCGCATCTGCTCAAGGTCCACCGCCTCGATCTCGACACCATAATCGAGCAATCCGAGCACCGCTCCATCACGGCGATCATTGATCAGGACGGCGTCGATCGATACCGCGAGATCGAGACCGACAACCTCACGAATGCACTTCTCTCAGGCGACGTGGGCATACTCTCTCTCGGCGGCGGAGCGTGGACCCTCGACGTCAATCGCAAACTTCTAAAGCAGCACGGCTACACGACTATCTGGCTGGAATCCACCTTCGAGCACTGCTGGCTCAACATCAGCTTTTCGCACAAGGACCGCCCGCTCGCTCGTGATAAGGTGTCCGCCGAAAAGCTTTTCAACGATCGCCAAAAGCTCTACTGCCTCGCGGACTGGCACTTCGTCATCCGTTCCGGCTACACCTCCTATGATGTTGCGAAAGACATCTCCGAGGAGCTAATTGGCGACTGACGTTGTTGCTAAAGCAGCGACCACGACGGATAATGACCGCATCGGCAATAAAGTCCATTCTGAAGAATATGTCTAGTCGCTGACAATGGGCGGGCTGCGCATCTTGCTATCTAATTCATTCCAGGAGGAACTATGAAAATTAAGTTTTTATCCCTGCTCACACTCACGTGCGTATTGTTTTTGGCCGCATGTGGGGGCAAGAGCGACTCTGATCTGCAAAAGGCCGCAAGCGACAAGCTCTCATCCGATCAAATAAGCGGCGTCGCCGTCGCCGTCAAAGACGGCACCGCTACCCTCACCGGTGAGGTCAAGGACGTCACGGTCAAGACCAAAGCCGAGGCCGACGTCAAAGGCATCGACGGCATCAAGACCGTCAACAACAATCTGACCCTGATTCCGCTCGCAGCCGCACCAACACCGATGGGCAACGACAAGATGATGGAGGGCACGATCAGCGAGAACCTCAAAAAAGCGAACATCACGGGTGTGACTGTTTCCGTCAACAACGGCGAGGTCACACTCACTGGAGAGGTTCCCAAGGAGGATTTCGCTAAGGTCCAGATGGCCGCTACCGCAGCTAATCCCAAAGGCATCAACAACCAGGTCAAGAGAAAATAGGAGGAGCCAAAATGACAAACGAAGAACTACAAACCAAATACCAGCCTCTCCTGGATCTCTGCAACCAAAATGGTTGGCAGTACAACCTCTCGGGCGGCGACGATGGCGTGCTGCACGTCGATGTGAATGTTCCCGACGAGAGTGCCAAACAGCAGGTTTGGGACAAGTACGGTGAGATCGACCCCGGCTACGCATCGAGCGACCTCATTCTGAACACAAACGTCGGCGGCGGCGAAACCGCAGCGCCCGCCAGCAACACCTACACCGTTGAGCACGGTGATAACCTCTCAAAGATCGGTGCAAAGTACGGCCTCACCTGGCAA
>JBJMGO010000086.1:0-12079 GCA_045807825.1 Pyrinomonadaceae bacterium
CCAGGAAGTCAGATTTTGGAAAGTCAGATGATTAGCCACAGAGGGCACAGAGAACCCCGAGGCAAGAAAATAAGCTTTCTCAGTGATATCTGTGCTCTCTGTGGCTTCGTAGTCGTGCAACCATCGCATCCACTTCGCGTATCTTGTATGATTTACGCTTTAGCCAAACTCAAATGAAGTCGATACTCAAGCACTTATTCATCTTCGTAGCTCTCGTCCTCGCGATCTCGTCATTCAACGGCTGTGGCGGTTCGCGAGGTGCGAACAATGCCAACAGCAATGCAAATGTGAATGCGAATATTGCGAACTCGAATAGCAACGCAAACGCGTATTCAAGCGTCGCGGGAATTGATTACCCGCCGGTCGCTTCGAGTTTGGCTGATGCCGAGTTTGAGCTTTTGGACGGGAGCAAGTTGAAGGTCTCGGGCGAGAAGGGAAAGGTGGTGCTGCTGAATATCTGGGGCATCTGGTGCGGTCCGTGCCGTGCCGAGATGCCGCAGCTGATCAAGCTGCAGGACCAGTATCGCGATAAAGGACTCGAGATCGTCGGCTTAAACATCGGCGATGAAGACGGTGGCGTCGAGTCGGTCGATGCGATCAAGAAGTTTGTCGAAGCGCAGCATCTGAACTACACCATCGCTCGTGCCGTCGATCCCGCCGGGACAAAAGCCTTCTACGAGGTCACCAAAAAGTCTGTTGTCCCACAGAGCGTGCTAGTCGATCGCCAGGGTCGGCTTCGTGGAGTTTTCGCAGGCTTTGGCGCTAACGTCTCGCAGTCGCTCGATCAAACAGTCGAAAAGGTCGTCAACGAGCAGTAACTAAGCTTCCTTTTTCTTAGCGGTGATCTGCGGGTGGACCATTATCGTGCGGTGACTCGCGAGGGAGACTAGACCGGGAGCTGCTTTGCGGGGTTTGTTCACGAACTTTCGCAGCGTGTAGTTGACGGCGGCTTTTGATTGGCCGCGAGCGTTACTATAGAAAGCGGCGAGCTCTGCGGCCTCTATGAGCGTACGGTCGGGCAGATCCTTTTTCTGAGGGTTTCGGACGACGACATGAGAGCCCGGATAATCCGCGGCGTGCAGCCACATCTCGAGGGAGCGAGCGACGCGGAAGGTGAGAAAGTCATTATCTGCCGCCTTTTTGCCCACAAGGATCTCAAATCCATCTGACGAGATGAACGTACGTGCCCCTTTGAATGCCGCCTCGGTCTTTCTCTTTTTCGAGATCGGTGGCGGCGGTTTCTTTGCAGGCTCGACGAGCGACTGAACGAACGGCTCGTCGCCGGATTCTATCGCGGCGTCTATGCGGGCGATCTTGGCTTCCGTTGATGCAATCTGCTTCTCCGTCGCGGCCATTCGATCCTCGATCACGCGAAGGCCATTGCGAGCCTTTGTGTATTTACGAAAGTACTCCTCGGCGATCTCGTTGATCGGCTTGTGACCGTCTCCGGGGATAGCAATGACCGGTGCGGCTTCGTCAAAGTAGTCGATGACGCGAATCTCGTCACCGTCGCGGGTGGCGGTGCCAATGTTCGCGAGCAGCAGGTCGCCGTACTTTTTCCACTGATCGGGGTCGCCATGTTTCATCAGGTCCCCCTCGAGGTTTGCGAGCAGCTTTCGAGCACGGCGAAGCTCGGCTGCAGCCTTGCGACGTGCGGGTGCGGCGAGCGCTGCGAGAGCGTCGTGATCTTTCGGCGGCGGCTGGTCGTCTGGCATCGTTCAAGAGTCTAACAAGAAAAAAGTCCGCGGCGGCTGCCACGGACCTTTTTCCTCAGACCTGAGCGTCTCGCTCAGAATTCGCGTACGAGGATGGTGCCGGAGAGCAGATCGTGAACGGCACGATTCTCCTCGTTAAAGAAACAGGTGATAAATCCCACCCCCGCGATCGGAAGTGTGAGAAGGAAGAGAGCGGTATTGACCGCAGCTTGCCGGAGTGTCGGGTATTGGTTCTCGACGGCGTCGACCAACTCCAGAGAGAAGAGCCGCATTCCAAAGGTCTTACCGTAAAAACCGAGGCACGCAGTCATATACAGAAACATTACCAGTGTCCATACGCCTGCGAACGCCAAACCACCCAGCGGCGTCATCCAGTTGCTGCCGGAGAATGCCATCGGCGAGAGCAGAAGCATCGAAGCAAAGCCGCCGATGATCAGATCGAATAGTCCCGCTCCGAATCGCATTGAAAATGGCGCGAGATCCTCGATATCGTCAGTCTCCGGCTCAGCGTGCTCGGCAGCCTCTATCTCAAGGTGCTCAGCCCGAATCGTTATACGAGGGATCTCGGCCTCGACAGCCTTCGCGATCGGCTCAACCTTTGCGATCGCTCTCTCGACCAACTTGATCGACGGGAGCGGTTTCGACACGGCTTTCTCGGGAACTATCGTATCGAGCTTCGGCAGCTTGTTAGTGTCGACTTTTGCCGAAGGTGCGGCGACAACGGGCGGCGCAGTCGGCGTGACCGCGATCATCGGCTTCGCGGGCGGCGTTGGCTTTGGCGCCGCGAAGTTAGTGCTCCTTCCAACCGGCGTAAACGGCTTTGGCACCACCTGAAAGGGTCTTGCCTCCGCTGCGGAGGCAGGTTTGATCGCCGCCATCCGCTCGGCTGGCGTTTTCGGGAGAAAGGCCTTTCGCGACTCGTCGATGCGTTTCATCGCGGCGGCAACGCGCGGGTCGGAGCCCTCCGGGATCTTCAGGGTCGCGGCGACGGTTTGTACAGCCTGCGGCTTGACCGCTGGCGGCGCTGACGTTGTAGCGGCCGGAGCCGTTGCAGTGGCTGTCGCGGCTCCGCCCACACGCTGCTGGACCGCGTTCTGGATCTGGAGTCGCCAATCAGGCAAAGTCGCTTTTTGACTCTGGAAGCCAACGAGGGTCGGACTAGTTTTCGGCGGCGTCAGATCGGCCGTCTCGATCCGCTTCTTAACAGGCGGCGGTGCCGAGACGGGAATCGCACTCTCGCGTACTATTGGCTCTTTTTTGACTGGAGCCGGCTCGTCGACAAACTTCATTTCAAGCGGCTTTGCTTCTACAGCGGGCGGTGTGCTGCGAAGCCGTCCTGATGTGATCTTTGCCTCAAGCTCTTCTCGGACGGTGTCGTTCATCATCGCCCCGCAGGACGGACAGATAGATAGTGTCGGTGCCAAACTTCTAGCGCAGACCGGACAGTTCATAGGCGTAGCGGCGTGACTGGTGAGAAGCTCTTACGAGAGAGTTACAAAACGGGAGAATCTTATCAGAATTAACTTTATACGGTCAATACTAAAGCGCAGAAAAGATTGAACTTTTTCGATTCCTCTTACGCGGCCGGGCTGTGGAAAGCCTGTGGAAAACTACAGCCGCTGACGTCCTGCAAATCCGGCCTCGGTCTCGTGCCACCATTCGACCTGATCGCCCTCGTCGAGGTGCCAGCAGAGGAAGACGACACGACCGTTTCGCATATGTGGAAAATCGATAAGCCCGCGGCTGTAGTCCTTCATCTCGACGCCAAGCTCACCGATCTCAGTTGTGAGCTTTCCGATCTGGTAGAGCATGTTCACGTAGGAAGTGCCGCCAGCCATTCCGCCACCAAACTCTGACGCTGACGCGGCGGCCCTAGCGTCCTCTTTGAGCATATCCACGTGGGCGTACAGCCGCTGGATCGCGACCAGCTTTGGCCGCAGGACCGGTATGAGGGAATTAGCTTCTTCGATCGAAAAGAGCTTCATCGATGGCGACTGCGCTGGTCCTCGTCCTCAAACTGCCCCCCGGGGACGAATTGCGGGATCTCGTATTCGCCGGTCGGCACCGGATCTTTGCGGATCATGTCCGCGATCTCACCAAGATCTATGAAGTAATCGCCGACGTCGATAAGTCGCGGCGCTGTGTTCGAGCGGAATCCGGCTACCTCTACCCGGCAGCCTTTGTATGCGACGGCGTTAACGGCGTACACAAAGTCCTCGTCGCCCGACACCAAAACGGCCGTATCATAACGCCCGGCTAGCGAGAGCATGTCAACTGCGATCTCCACATCGAGATTCGCCTTTCGTGTGCCGTCGTAAAACGTCTTGAGCTCCTTTTGGATGACACGAAAACCGTTTCGCCGCATCCACAGGAGGAATCCCTGCTGACGCTCCGCACCGACATCCACGCCTGTGTAAAAGAACGCACGCAGCAGCCGGCCATCCCCGAGCAGCACGCGGAGCAGCTTGTTGTAATCAATGTCTATATTGTGAAAACGTGCGGCGTGAAACAGGTTGTTGCCGTCGATAAAGACGGCTACGCGCCCGCGGTGCCCGAACTGCCAAGCGGAGTTCGCTGCATCAAATTGCATGAATTCTATCCTCGTTTCGATACATTCGACGAGGCGAGTAAGCCGGTGGTTGTGCTTGCGGTAAGAGGTGCTGTTACTAAGCTCGGGTCTCTATTTGGATCAAATACTCGTAAAACTATTCTCAGTTCTTAAATGTTGCTAAATAAGCCCCTTGTACCGCCAAGGCCGCCATCGGGAGGCCCGCCGCACCTAGTTTGCATCCTGGGGCGAAAGCGGTCAAGCAGATTCTGTCTCAAATGCTAGAATAGCGGTACTTTTCTCATATGTCCGCCTCATCAGACACCTTTGACCCGTCGATCCAGAGCGAGAATATTGCGTTTCAACAGGAGCAGCTCATCGCTTGCGATCGCTGCGGCAGGCAGAATCCGCCGAATCGCCTCGAATGTCTTTATTGTGGGGCTGTGCTCAACGTGTCCCCTGATGCGCTCGGCAAGATAAGCGTCCGCAAGCTGGAATCTTGGGAGCCGGGAGTCAATCTCGTGATCTCTTCCGGCGGTGGCAACGTTTCTAAGGCCGCGGAGCTGCTCGGATCGGATGCGGAGATGCTTGAGGAGATCATTTCTGCGGAGATACCGCTTCCCATTGCTCGGGTGGAGGAGAAAACTACGCCAATCTTGATCGCAAAACTTGAGGCGATGGGATTCGCCGTGAGATCTGTCGCAGACGCAGAGCTCACACCGGGCAAGATGCCGGTGCGGATCAGCGGGATGCGCATAGATGACGAAGGCATTAACCTGATCGATTTCAACGTCATCCGTGAGGATCGTTATTCCTGGGGTGAACTCAGGCTGATCGTAAAGGGTACTTTTTCATCGGGAAAGATCGACTCGATGGAGAAGCGGCGACTGCGAAAGACGACACTTATGTCGGAGACGATCACGTCCGCCGACGAGCCGGTATTCGACTTTTACACCGGCGACGATCTGACAGGCTATCGCGTGCAGCTCGCTGGCTTTGATTACTCGTGCCTTGGCGATGAGATGGGACCGCTTGCCACAGAGAACATGTCGCGCCTATTACGACGCATCTCATCGCGAGCACCGGATGCGAAGCTCGTCGACGATTATAAGAGAGTTCGCCATTTGCTCACCGGCATTTGGGATGTCGAGTCACGCAAAGATCCAAAGGGCCTGCAGCAGGTCGGGTTTGGCAAGAGGGAATTTGGGATGGTGCACTCGACGAATAATGTTGAGCAGTTCACACGGTTTTCTCGATTGCAGAGGCTGATGCTGTGAGGAGAGACGAAGGGAAACCCCGTCAACGCGGGCGCAGCCATGAACGCGAAGAGCGTCGGCCAGACAACGTCATCTACGGCGTCTCGCCGGTGCTGGAGGCGTTACGTGCCGAGTATCGTCGGATAGATAAGGTTCTTATCGCGGATGGCTCGCGAGAGTCACGTCTGTCGGAGATCGTCGACCTCTGCCGCACGCGTGGTATTCGTTGGGACCACGTGCCGCGGGAGAGTTTTGCGAAATTCGTCGCTCGCGAGGCAACCACGCAGGGCGTGATCGCTTTCACTGCTCCCGTAAGCTATGTCGACGTTGACGAGATACTCAATAATGCTAGGGATCCAGCTTTGATCGTCGTGCTTGACGGCGTCGAGGACCCAAGGAACTTTGGCGCGATCCTACGCTCGGCTGAGTGCGCCGGTGTCGATGGTGTCATCATTCCGGAGAGGCGTTCGGTTGGGCTTACGGACACTGTCGCCAAGGCATCCGCAGGCGCGATCGAGTATGTAAAGGTGGCCAAGGCCGGCAATCTCAACCGCCTGATAGAGGAGCTAAAGTCCCGAGGAATTTGGGTAGTCGGCACGAGTGTCGATAGCGATACGAGCTACACGGACTGGGACTGGACGCGGTCTACGGCGATCATTCTTGGTGGCGAGGGCAGCGGGCTTCACCGGCTAGTTGCGGAGAACTGCGATGTATTGGTCAAAATTCCGATGTATGGAAGAATAGACTCGCTGAACGTTTCGGTCGCCGCCGGCGTACTGCTTTTTGAGGCGAGGCGACAGCGAGGTTAGCGTATGTTCTGTCCAAAGTGCGGTTCGCAAAATCCGGATCAAGGAGTCTTTTGCCGTGCGTGCGGGATGAGGCTCAGCAACGCGACAGCTCCCATCGGTGTCGGTGCCGTCGCTCGGGTCGATAAACTCGTGGGACGACGTGGAAGGCCGATCAGCTATGAGAGCGCGGCGGCAAAGCTTTTCACGGGTCTCGCCTTTGTCATCATCGCATGCATTCTCGGCTGGACCGGCAATGGCCACGGCTGGTGGTTTTGGATGCTGATCCCGGGATTTGCTTCGCTTGGGAAGGGTTTTGCTCAGATGATGCAGATCAGGAGCGCAGGTCGCGGCGGCGGATTTGTTTCGCCGACTATCGCTCCGGAGGATCGCGATCATTCCGTCTCGGCTGGGGCTGCTCCAAATCTGCCACCGGCACAACAGCAATGGCCATCCGCAGAGTCCCGGTACAAGACCGGTGATCTCGTCCCCCCAAGCGTCACCGAGACCACGACCCGTCACCTCGACCTCAATAAAGAAGGTCAGACGATGACTTTGCCGCCAGATAAAACGTAGTTACTTCCTCACCACAACTCGCGCATTCCCGGCATTGCCGTTCACATCGTAAACGCGAATCGTGATCGCGTACTCACCGGAATGCGGCAACGGTACGTCCACCGTATATCGCTCGCGCGGGCTGTCGGAGATGCCGTCATCAGCATAGACCGTCATCCAGTCACCGCCGTTGATGCTGTACTCGGCACGCGTCAGATAGCTTGCAGCGTCGCTCGCGTCGAATGTCACCCGTGCTCGATCTCCCATCATCTGCGGTGTGCCTGTTGACGTAACGATTGGTGGAGTGTTGTCAATGTCGACGGGCTCAGTTATGCGTTCGCCTGAAAGGGCGAGATTCAACGGGTTTGAAGGCGCGTCCCGAGCTACGACACGAAAGACGTATCTTCCATCCGCAAGTGACTGGCCATCAATAGTCAGGAAATTCTCAATGATACCGTCACGCAGCAGCTTGAACGCCGCGTCGCCGACCTGCTTGTAATAGATGTCGTAAACCAGCTTATCCCCGTTGCGGTCCTCGGCCGTCCATTGCAGCGAAATGGCATTGCGTTGATAGATCTTTCGCGGCGGCGTGTTTGTGGCGGCGGCAAGACCAAAGGCTGTTGGGTCTAGGCCTGACAATGCGATATTCGGATCCACCTGCACGGGCGGATTCGCGGCGAGGCCGACATTTGTCGGCAGCACATTGAGCGAGAGGATCTCGGGTGCAATGTTGCGGGGGATGAAGGCGACGTTCACTTCGTTCAAAGCCGCTCCGACGCCTTTGAGTACAGCACGCCATTGGAGATAACGCGCCTTGGGGCTCGAGATGTCCGCTCCTCGCGGGTCGGATGCCGCCGTGCTCCATGCACTCCATGTCTCGTTGGGCTTTTCCGTGCTGCCGCTACGCGTTTGCACCGTGACATTCCCGTTCGACCGCCACCAGAGGCGTCCCCAGGTCGCTGTATTCTTTGCGTCTAGCACCGAGGATTCATAGGTGCCCTCGGCCGACGGATCGCTGCCAAACCGGTAGAGCGTTCCAGGGTTGCTCGATGTTGCGAGGGTGCCGCCGGCGGATTGGATCAATGTTGAGATCTGGTTGGCATCAGTTTGAAGAGCTAGCGTGTCGCGCCCGTCATTAGTGATGCTATACACGCGGCCTTTGTCAGATGTCCCGACCAGAACGCCATTCACGGTCGTAGCCAGTGAAAATCCCGTCACACTCGGACTCGCCCACACCAGATCTGTGCTGCCGTCAGGGAGGACGTGATAAATGGCAGATTTCGCGCCGCTGAGGTCATAGCGGCTCTTTGCGGGCGGCTCGGGCTGAACTCCTGCTGTGACCGCAGACGTCGCGGGTGTTGCTGCGGGTTGTGATTCGGGTTTTGGCGTCGAGACAGACTCGCCAAGAGCGAGCGCATAGATCGACCCATCATCCGCAACCGCGATCTTGTGGATCTCACGGAGCGGTGAGTCGAGAAGCCCAAAGGGCTTTCCAGACGCATCGAAGCGCATCACGATCCCTCCAGGATCGGTGCCGGCGTAGAGGTTTCCCTGCTTGTCCGTGGCCAGCGAAATAACGTGGGTCTCGCTGGTGTCGAACAGAATGGAAGCATCTCGAGTAGCTCCTGCATTCCGCACGCGGTAGATCACGCCCTTGTCTCCGGTCGCGACGGCGAGACTGCCATCATTCATCACGGCGAGTGCCCAGATGTATTTTTCTTTAGGATCGAAATAGACGTTCGCTGTGCCGCTCGCGTCGATGCGATAGACCTTGCCATCGGGCGAGGTGCCCGCAAAAAGCTCGCCGCCTCTGCCGATGGCGAGAGCAGTGACATTCATCTCAGCGAGCTTTGCGAATTGAGCGCCTTGGCCGCCAGATGTGACGCGAAAGATCTTACCCTCGCCGCCCGTGCCGAGATAAACGTTGCCGCTGGGGTCCACGGCACTTGCCCAGACGTACTGCTCGCCCGTCTTGTAGATCTCCGTCAGCTTTGGCGCAAGCGTGATCGTGCCGTCAGGATCGATCGACACGCCGCGTGCGTCACCCTTCAGCACGTCGGCACGCGAATTCACCGACCACACCTGCGGCCCGACCGCAAAGGAGGTCATAGTCACAAAAAGTATTAGAAAGAGCGTTTTTGTCATTGATGAGGTGAGAATAACAGACGATTCGGACTAGATGCGAGATGTTAGATGATAGTGGATAGAAACCTTACGCGAGTCGCTACACAAGATCCAGATGGTAGACCCAGCCACTAACATCTGGCATCTAGCCTCTACTTTGCTTTGATGCAGCGGCGGAGCGATCGGCTTCATTGCGAGCGACGCTGCCGTCGGACGCAGGAAGCTCAGCCTTAACGGGTCTCCCAGCCATGAACCGCTCCGCCTCACGCATCTCCTCGGCATCGCCGGTGATGAGTCTGGCGCTTCGTTCGCGGGTGAGGTACGCCCAAAACCAATCAGTCATCACGGCTATCCTGTTGCGAAAGCCTATCAGGAAAAATACGTGCAAAAACAGCCACATCAGCCACGCAACGAAGCCCTTGAACTTGAACCCCCCTGCCTGTGCGATAGCTTTGCTGCGGCCGATAGTCGCCATTGAGCCTTTGTCCCAATAGATGAATTTCTCACGCGGCTGCCCCTTGATATCTAGAAGGATGTTGTCAGACGCATTCGTCCCCATCTGCATAGCGGCGGGCGAGACGCCCGGAACAGGCTCACCGTTCTCCTGTTTGATCGAGGCCATGTCACCGATGACGAAGATGTTCTTGTAAGCGGGAATTGTGAGGTCCGGCTCAACCGGCACGCGCCCGGCTTTATCGGTCTCCACGCCGAGAGCTTTGCCGAGGGGGGAAGCCGCGACGCCGGTCGCCCAGAGCACGACGTCGCAATTGATCCATTCGTCGCCGACTTGTATGCGGCCAGGCTCGACGTTCTTTACAAAGCTGTTAAGCTGCACCTCGACCCCCGTGGACTCAAGCTGCTCGCGGGCACTTTTCGAGAGGTCCGTTCCGAACGTTCCCAGGATCTTGTCCGAGCCCTCGAATAGAATGACCTCCGCTTTACGCGTGTCGATCGCCTTGAAATCCTTCGCAAGAGCCTGTCGGGCGATGTCGGCTATCGCACCGGCCAGTTCAACACCTGTTGGGCCTCCGCCGACAACAACGAACTTCAGCTTTCGCTGCTTGCCTGTGAGATATGCCTCACGCTCGGCAAGCTCGAAAGCAAGCAACACACGGCGGCGGATCTCGACTGCGTCTTCAAGCGTTTTCAGGCCGGGAGCATACTTCTCCCATTCGTTGTGCCCAAAATACGAGTGCCTCGCGCCGGCGGCGACAATCAGGTAGTCATACGCGACCTCGGAACCGTCGCCGAGCTTGACGGTTTGCCTGTCCTTGTCGACACCAACGGCATCGCCGAGGATCACCTCGATGTTTTTGAATTTGTGAAGAATGCGGCGTATCGGCTGAGCGATCTCGCCAGGTGAGAGCACTGCTGTCGCAACTTGATATAGCAGCGGCTGGAAGATGTGGTGATTCCGACGGTCGATCAGTGTGACCTCGACGGGCTTATTTGCCAACGCCCTCGCCGCCCACAGCCCGCCAAAGCCGCCGCCGATGATCAATACTTTTGGTCTATCAGTCTGCATTTTTGCCGCCTGTTTATTAACCGCCCGAGACGCCGAGACGCCCAGACGCCGAGTTTTTCGCCTCTTATTTATCCTTCCTCTGCGTCTCCGTGTCTCCGCGTCTCGGCGGTGAAAGATTTCTTAACTCCCAACATATCTCGCATACAAACTCCTCGCCGCGGCGACGTCATCCGTGCCTTTCACGATCGCGCGGCCATCGGCGAAGACGGTGATCTCGCGGTCGTCTATTGAGAAGCGTAGGAGATATTCATTCTGTTTTACGTCCGCGAGGGAATCGAGGTTTGATGCGAGCAGGCCAAGGTCGAGCGAAGTGCCATTCGCGGGAGCGATCTGGACGGCGTTGCGGCCGCAGAGGACAGCGGCGAATTCCTGCGACTCCGCCTCGAGGAACTCAAACTCCCGTTTGCCGCAGCATTTGCAGTCCGGATTTGGAGCACCCAGTTTGATGCGCTGACGGTCGTTCGCCCATATGTCGAACTGCATCAGCGACCGGTGCAGCCCGTCAGTGTCCCCAACCAGTAGCTTTAACGCTTCAGTCACCTGCGTCGCCGAGACGGTCGCGATGATCGGCATTATAACGCCCGCCGTGTCGCACGTCGGCGACGAACCGGCGTCAGGCATTTCGTCAAAGATGCACTGCAGGCACGGCGTCTCGCCGGGAATTATGGTCATCGTCGTCCCATAGCTCGAGACGGCCGCACCGTAGATCCATCGAATGCCGTTCTTCACGCACGCGTCATTCAAAAGATATCGGACCTGAAAGTTGTCAGTTCCGTCGATCACAACGTCGCAGCCCGTGATGAGCTGCTCGATGTTGGAGTTATTGACGTCGGCGACGATCGGCTCGACCTCTATCCCGGAGTTTATCTCCGCAAGCCGCTGCTTTGCGGCGATCGCTTTTGGCAGACGGTCGGCGGCATCGGATTCTTTAAATAACGTCTGCCGTTGTAGATTTGTGAACTCGACAAAGTCACGATCCACGATCCGCAGATGACCCACGCCCGCACGCGCCAGCATTTCCGCGTGCGAGGCTCCGAGAGCTCCGCAGCCGACGATCAGAACTCGCGAGGCAAGCAGCTTCGCCTGGCCGTCGCGGCCGATCTCGCGAAAGAGGATCTGCCGACTGTATCTATCTGAAACTGAGTCTGAGTTATTTGTGGCCACTTACCTCAATCATAACGCCGAACAAAAAAAGGCCGGCACTCGCCGGCCTTACATCTTCAAATGAGCGCGCCCTCTTACGAACGGCTGTGGACCATTCGTCTGGTTCGGTCGCCGAAGAGCACGTCCATCTTGTTGCCGTCGGCCGAGGTTACCTCGCCGCGACCGAATGTATTGTGCATCATCGTCTGGCCTTTTTTGTAGGTGCGTGCCTGGTCGTAGGGAGCGGCGTTTTTTCCTTTACCGACAGCGACGGAGGTTTTTTCACCGCGGCTGTACTTGGTCACGGTATCGCACACCTCGCAGCGTGCTTCGGAGATGACTCCCTGCTTTGTCGTGACGCGGACCTCGTGCTTTTGCTCGAGCTCGCATGCCGAGCACATCATCTCAACCGAATCCCCGGTCGAATA
>JBJMGO010000087.1:0-5222 GCA_045807825.1 Pyrinomonadaceae bacterium
GCACCCAGATATAAAAGAAAAGGAACCCGCAGATCTTGCCGATAAAAGCAATGTGGCTCACCAGAGCGTACGGTATCGAGCCCGGCTCAAATATGTGGCCCAATCCCGGCACATACCAGCCGCCCAAAAACAGCACCGTGCACATCACCGAGACCGTGAACATATTCACGTACTCGGCCATGAAAAACAGCGCGAATTTCAAAGCAGAGTATTCCGTATGGAAGCCCGCAACAAGCTCCGTCTCGGCCTCCGGCAGGTCAAAAGGCACGCGGTTCGTCTCGGCAAAGGCCGCGATCAAAAAGACTGTAAACCCGACGAACTGCGGAATGATGAACCAACGCGTTGGCGAGTTTATCTGGGCGCGAATAATACCACCGAGATCGAGCGTCCCTGCGAGCATCACCACACCGATCACGGATGCTCCCATCGCAAGCTCGTACGAGATCATCTGCGCCGATGAGCGTAGTCCGCCCATCAGGGAATACTTTGAGTTTGAAGACCAACCCGCGAGCGCGATCCCGTAAACACCGACTGAGGTTATTCCCAAAACAAAGAGCACGCCTACATCGATCTGCGCAATGGTCAGCGGCAGCGTACGAACTCCCTCACCTAGCCCAAACGGCAAAAAGCTCCAATCCACCGTCGTGATCACGGGGCCGAATGGATACACAACCATCGGCATCAACGCACACACGAGCGCGATCATCGGCGCCATAAAGTAGATGAACTTCGTCGACTTGTCCGGGACGAGGTCCTCCTTAAAGATAAACTTCAAGAGGTCCGCAAAGGGCTGCATCAGGCCCCACGGCCCAACGCGATTTGGTCCGATACGACCCTGGATCCATCCCAGCACCTATCGCTCGGCCAGCACCGTATACGCGACGATCATCAGCACGCCCTGAAACGCGAGTATCACCGCGACGAGCGTCACAATATATGGAAAAGCTGTCTTGATGACTGGTTCCATTTGTCAGTAGCCCGCACGTGAGTAAGGGCCATGTTGCCCTCCCTCAGGTCGGGCTACGGAGAGATCCTCATCGCCCTCCGGGATTACTCCTATCACCAACTCCAACCACCGCCGCCTCAGCAAGCTCCTCCTGCCGGGGCTTACCGTCCTGGTCGAATTGCACCAGCGGCGACACCAGCAGATTCTCAGGCTTCGGATTTCCATTCGCCAGCAGGTGGAACTGCGGCGTCTTGCTCGTCAGCGTCGTCAGGCGGTGAAGCCTGTGCCCGATCCGCGGCTTTTCGGTGTTCTTGGTCCCATTCGCCGGCATCGACTCGAGCCGCTTCTCGATCAGTGCTTTCTCAGTCGAGAGAGCGGACTCTGGTCTGATCTCGTGCTTGACCTGCACCGGATTCGACTCGTCTCGGAGGTTCGGATATCGCAACCCCGCGTACGCCGGCACCGCATCCGCGATGCTCTTAAAGATGCCGGACCCGGAGAATTCGACCCCAACTTCCTTATGCCCCAACGCACGTGCCAGAAGGGTCGTGATCATCCAGTCAGGCTTTGACTGGTGGAGCGGATCGATCGCCGCGCGCACACGCTGGACGTTGCCGGCATTATTCGTGTAAGTCCCGTCAACCTCCGCAAAGCTCGACGCCGGTAACACAACATCCGCATGATCCGTCGTCTCCGTCAGGAAAAGCTCCTGCACGACAACAAGATCGTTACCCTTTAGGACGCTCGCATGCTGTAGGCTGCCGCCGATCATAAGGGCGTTGCTCTGCTTGATGACAGAGCCAAGGTCCTGCGCGTCCGGCATCATATCGATCGCCCCGACCGAGTTATTGTGCCGAGCGAGCGGATGGAGAAGCACGCGTCTTCCGTCCGACGCCAATCCCGCAGCGGCATTCGCGATCAAAGCTTGCGCCTCGGGCGAAAGATCGTTGCCGATCATGAGCACGAGGTCGCCCTGCGTCTCTCCGATCGCCTTTGCAAATGCATCCGTAACGTCGCTCTTTTGCCCGATCTTCTCGAGCACGATATCGCTAAATCCGTCTGCGAAGCCGAGCGCAAAAGCGTCGAGCGAACCTTCATTCAGGTGTATAAAATCCGTGGCCGACTGCCGTGCGAGATTGGTCCTGATCTCGTTTATGACGATGAACCTCGCACCGCTATTCCGCACTGCCTGCCGCACCTGCTTTGCGGTAAACGTCTGCTCTTCCTCAGGCTCGCCGCCGATCTGGACGATCGTCTTGGCGTATCGAATGTCATTGTGCGTCGCGAGCGGCACCGTTAGATTGCGAAACACGGCCGACACGTCGGCGTTCTCGGCGATCGCATAGCCGCCGCCGACGGCCTCCGCGAGCCTCCGCAGAGTAAAGATCGACTCATTCGTCAGCCTGGGGCTGGCGATGATCCCAAGCTTCTCGCCTGCCGCAGCCAATCTCTCTCCAGCGAATTGCACCGCCTGGTCCCACGTCGCCGGAATCAGCTTGCCGCCTTTTGTGTATCGAATGAGCGGCGTCTTTATACGGTCCGGATGATCAACAAAGCCGTGTCCAAACCGCGCTTTTACATCCAAAAATTCGCCGTTCAGCCCGTTCACGTACCGGTCGCGAGCGACGATGCGGTGCACTCGCCCCATTCGCGAACCGATCGCGATCTGCATTCCGTCTGAGCTGTAGCAGTCGGTAGAAATGGTGTTGTCGAGCTCCCAAGGCCGCGTCTCGTGACGGTAGAGCCCGTCGAGCAGCGTCCCCGTCGGACAAACCTCGATACAGTTGCCGCACTGTGAGCAATTTAGCCAACCGCCGTAGGTGCCGATAACAGTGTTGACGCCGCGATTGCCCGCCTCGATAGCGTCCTCGCCCATCCATTCATCGCAGACGCGCGTGCAGCGCTTGCAGAGGATGCAGCGCTGCGGATCATTGGCGACGATCGGCGAAAGGTACTTCTCCGGCTGTACGTTCTTACGCTCAGAGAACCGCTCCTCGACATCGCCCCAGTCAAAGATCACCTCCTGCAGCTCGCACTCGCCGCCGCGATCGCAAACAGGGCAATCGAGCGGGTGATTTGCGAGCAAAAACTCACCCATCGCACGCTGCGCCTTCTCGACCTCTTCAGATCCGGTCGTCACAACCATTCCGTCCGTAACGGTGATGGTGCACGACGTCTGCAGCTTTGGCATTTTGTCGATGCGCACGAGGCACATCCTGCATGACGCCTGCAAAGCGAGGTCCTTGTAGTAGCAGAACGACGGGATCCCAAAGCCTTTCTCACGGCAAACGTCGATCAGACGCGCACCCTTGTCGACCTCAAAATCCTGACCGTTGATGGTTAACTTTACCTGTTCTGGCATTCGTTAAATACCGATGCAACAAGCACACCCGACCCGCAGGAGAGGCGTGAAAAATCAGCGAAACTATAGTTTACCAGCGCAACACGAGTGAGCCGAATTCGCCCGTCTTATGCCGCTGCTTCCTCGCTCACGGCACCTGCATCTTGGCCGCCTTCCGGTGCGGCTTCCGCTGCCGGTGCTTCGCCGGTCTGCTCGGTCGCGCTGACCGCTTCAGTTCCCGCCGAGCCTTGAGCCTCTGCTCCCGGCTCGGATACGGGCTCGGGTGCGGGAGCGGATTTCACGACCTTCGGCGTCCGTTTCTTAGGCGCCTTTTCGACCACCGGTTTTTCGGTTGCGACGAATGCCGTCTTGTGCGGCTTTTGCCTCGTCTTGCCATAGCTCCCGGCAAAGATCTTGCCGCGCTTTGTTCTCTTATCGCCTTTTCCCATTTATCTCCTCGTTTATGGCTTCGCCCCCGCGAGCTGCTGCTTTGGCGGGGGTACGATGCCTGTAAGTAACTTGATCACGTAGTCCTGAATTTTCGAATTCGTCGCTTGCGTGTTGTGGTCCTCGCAGATGTTCTCTGCGGGTGCCGCTCCCAGAATGGAGGCGACATTCGCCGACGACGACTGCATTGACGCGTTGACCGAGTGAAACGCCACGATCCCATCGCCCGGCGAATTCACGACCTTCTTTACATCCGCCTCCGAGACCCGCGTCCCGTCCTCTCGTGTAAAACCTGCGGGCGTGAACAGCGTCTTCCATGCGCCCGAACTGTCGCGGTAGAGGACGACCCCGTCGAGCGTCTCCTTGCGGCAATCACAGCCGATCGTAAAGAACCGCACGCCCTTTTCCTCGCCGTTTGCCGCCGCAAGCGCCTCGTGCAAACGCCTCGCACGCGAGAGAGCATTTCCCAAATACGTGCTTGCCACGCGCCTCTCGGCGGCCGAATAATGGTCGACAAAATCCACGTCCTGCGTCACATCCCAACCATATCTCGACCACGTGTGCGGGTCGTACAGGTCGATATTGAGCGGCTGCAGGTGATCGTCATAGATGTGCATGGCGCCCGGTGCCGGCAAGAGCTGGTATGCCGCCGGTATCGAGAAGACCATGTACTTTGACGTGTCCTGCACCAAGGGCAAATTAAAATGCATACCCTTGTACGAAAAGCCCTCCACAAAAGTGCTGAGTGCGAGCATCGCTCCCTCGTTAGGAGTGCCGATCAGGACGACATTGTCAAAATACCTGGCGCCTGCCCACGTCGCCTGCGGCTTTTGTCCCTCCGCCGGCAGCTCCGCGTCGCCGTACATGGCCGCGTAGCGTGCGACGATGCCGCCCATCGAGTGAGCTGCGATGTCGAATTTTAGGTCCGGCTTCCCGAGCTTCTTTCTCAGCTCGTCTATCTTGTGAATGAGCAGCCGCGCATTCGTCACGTTGTCGAGCCGCCAGTCATAGGCAAAAACGTAAACCGCCGCCTCACCGCCTTTTGCGGACGGCGCGTCCCACTTCTCCTCGTGATACCCGCCGCGTGCGATCAGTGCCTTGATGAAACCGCCATAGATATCGAATGGAATGAGGCCGACCTTTACCGCTCTTATCGCGTCGGTCGCAACCAGGTCGTCATGCATCCGGGTTGGATCGGCATCAAGCGTGAGCCCGATGCGCCCCGTACGCGGGCGAAAAGGATTGAACCAGATCCGCTCTTTTGTCTTAGGATTCCGCAGCTCCGAGCCCGAAAGGCCTGGAATGATTATCACCGGATGCTTTGCCTGAGCGGCGGCCGCGCCCGCAAAAAGCGCGCATAACAAAGGAACCGCAAGAGCGGCCCTTCGCACACGTGACTTTGTCGGCAGAAATGTCATCAATTACAACGGCACATTCGGCGTCACAGCACCATTCGTCTTGTCGGTCAGCCACTTTTTAAAGTCGCCC
>JBJMGO010000088.1:0-10137 GCA_045807825.1 Pyrinomonadaceae bacterium
CCTGATTCGCCTTGCGGTTCTCGGCGTCGAAGCGCGGCACCGTGTTGCGAAAGTCCTTTTCGACGAACGGCGTGTCCTCTTTGATCGTGCCCGTCAAAAATCCCTTGCCAAGCGGGCTGAATGGCACAAATCCTATCCCAAGCTCCTCGAGAGCGGGTAGGATCTCTTGCTCGGGCTCTCGCCACCAGAGCGAATATTCGCTTTGGAGCGCGGTCACGGGCTGTGCCCGGTGCGCACGGCGAATAACCTCCACGCCCGCCTCGGACAATCCCCAGTGAATGACCTTGCCCTCGTCGATCAGATCGCCGATCGTGCCGGCGACGTCCTCGATCGGAACACCCGGGTCGACGCGGTGCTGGTAAAAGAGATCGATGCGATCTGTGCGCAGGCGGCGGAGCGAATCTTCGGCGACCTTTCGGATGCGTTCGGGGCGGCTGTTTAGGCCCGGCTGCTGCGCGCCGTGCTCGTCTACATTAAAGCCAAACTTTGTGGCGACGACGACCTCGTCACGGATCGGCTCAAGCGCCTCACCCACAACCAACTCATTCTTCCACGGCCCGTAGATCTCGGCCGTATCAAAGAACGTCACGCCCCGGTCATGTGCCGCACGAATGAGCGCGACTCCCTCCTCCGTAGAGATCCCCGGCCCGAGCCCGTAGCTGATCCCCATGCACCCCAACCCAAGCGCCGAAACCTCCAGCCCGCTCTTCCCCAACGTCCGCTTTTGCATAGATCTCCTTGTCCGTACTCGCTCAGAATACCTCGCGCAGAGTCCCGCCTCAAGGGAAGCGGTTCATAAGCCTTGGTTCCGAACATCAGGATCCGGAATTTTCGAATGTGATCTTCT
This sequence comes from Pyrinomonadaceae bacterium, assembly GCA_045807825.1. GTDB lineage: Bacteria > Acidobacteriota > Blastocatellia > Pyrinomonadales > Pyrinomonadaceae > OLB17. The sequence continues at coordinate 848 of JBJMGO010000088.1, forward strand.
ACAGAGCTTAGGATTGTGCTGTCGGGATATCTTTCATGAAGTATCCCGATCTCCGTCAGGAGTTCTTTTCGCTTTTCGAGGTCGTATGTCAGAAAGTCGCCCTCCTGGATGAAGTAGGCCAGGTCACTTCGGTTCTTAATCGCTACCCAGACTCTCTGCTCATCGCCGATTGGCTCAACGACGGTGATATTGATCGGATCGCATGTCAGCTCGACCGGCGTTCCGGAAAAATAAGCCACATAGGCAACCTTAAGAGAGTAGGTCCCGACTACGGGAAACGCATAGCTCGTAACCAGCTGCTCCCTGGCTAACTCCGCGATATTCGTGACATCAGGAACAAAGTTCCACAACAGAGTTGCGGATGTCTTTACACGGTTGCCCGGCGAGACGGGAGTCGGGGGGCAATTCTTATCCGCTACTCCCCACTTCGAATGAGAATATTTTCGGAAGGGTCCGGTATCGCGGGAGATAAGTATCTTGATCTCTCCCGACGTCACCTCAAAACAGTTGCGGAGGTTCACCGTTTCCGAACCACCGTTTACGACCGCAATCTTTAGGGGGACTCGTTCCCCTAATGAATATGAATTCTTAGGCGAGCTAATCGATAGCGATTCTTGGCCACGGGTCACGCAGGGCACCGAACCGATGATCGACAGGAGAAAAAGAACTATGGCGAATTTCATGCTTAGCTGCCTCCGATCCTAGATAGAGTGAACGGGTTAGTAAGCTACAACCTGCACCTCAATGAAAAAAGGGCTGCCGGAGCAACCCTTTATCACAAAAGCCGTAATTCAAGGCTTAATCTAACGTCCGGCGATCACAGGCAGGCCCTTTGCGGAGTACTGCTTATTAAACTCGGCGAGCTCTGTGGATTTGATCCTGGCGAGCTCAGCGAGCTGGGCGTCGACCTGGGCCGTCAATTCAGCAAATACCGCAAGCTGCTGGGCCGTTGGTGCGTCATCAGAGCTATCTACTGACGAACTCAACGCCGCGAGCTTGTTGTTCAAGCGGATAGGGAAGTTGAGTGCATCCTGGCCGGCGTGGATCTTTGTCTGGACAAGAGCCTCCTCGACGGCAGTGAGTTTTTTCGAGATCTCCGTCGCCATGTCGGCAAGCGCCTTGTCGCCGCGAACTCGTCCGCGAACGGCATCGAGCTGCGACTTCATTTCACGAATATCGAGGATCGCTCCGTGTGTCGCGCTGAGCTTCTGATTGATCTTCACCATCACGTCGTATTGCGCGTCGAGATCTGCCTGCGTGACGGGGACACGCGGGTCCTCCTTGATCGCAAACGTTTCAGTCGAGACGGGCTTACCGTCAACACTCAAACGAACCGAATAATTCCCCGGCGGCACACGCGGACCAGCAGTCGAACCTGCCCAGAGAATGAGCGGATCGATGGCCGTGGCATTTGGCAGGCGGTAATTCCACACAAAAGTATTCAGCCCAGCATCGGCTACTACAGGCGGATCGGCACCGCCGCCGCGACGACCTCCGCCGCCTCCGCCCTGCGGAGCACCATCCGGGCCAGAGCCCTCGGCCCGTTTAGTAAACGTCCGAATGACGGCACCCTTCGCATCTAAGAAATCGATCTTGACCTCTTTCGCGACCTTGTCCTTTAACCAGTAATTTACGACCACGCCGCTAGGTGGATTCTTTCCTACGGTCGCTGTCGGAGGCAGCGGAAAGCTGCCGCCCGTGGTGCGATACGCGTCCTCAGGTTTGAATAAAAATGCATTGCTCCTACTTGCGTCTGCCAGCTGATAAAGCACCGGGAGATTATCCAGCACGTAAAATGCGCGGCCGTGTGTCGCAACGACGAGATCGCCGTCGCGCTTTTGAACAGCGAGATCAGCGACCTGAACGACCGGGAGGTTTAGCTGCAAGGTCTGCCAATTCTCGCCCGCGTCGGTCGAATAAAAGATGCCGCGTTCGGTACCGGCGTAGAGGAAGCCGCGCTTATTCGGGTCCTCGATAACGACACGCGTGAACTGATCGTTGGGAATGCCGTTGACGATCTTTTTCCACGTCTTGCCGTAGTCCGTCGTTTTGTATATGTACGGCTTTGTGTCGTCCTGCTTATAGTTGACCGCGGCAACGTACGCCGTGCCGGGATCGAATGGCGACGCCTTTAGCTGGTTGATCTGGATCCACTCGGGCATGTCTTTCGGTGTCACATTTGACCACGTGGCGCCGTTGTCCTGGCTAAGTTGTACCAATCCATCGTCGGTGCCGGCCCAGATGACGCCTTGTTTGACGGGGGATTCGTCTACTGTGAAGATCGTGTCGTAATACTCGATCGTCGTATTGTCCTGCGAGATCGGACCGCCCGACGAAGCCTGCTTCGCTTTGTCGTTCCTCGTCAGATCCCCCGAGATCGCCTGCCACGAAGCGCCTTGGTCCAGCGACCTAAATAAAACTTGCGCACCCGCATAAAGTACATCCTTGCCATTCGTTTTCCACGGGCTGAACATCATCGGGAAATTCCACTGGAATCGATACTTGATATCGGCCGCACCCGAGCCCATTGGATTGTTTGGATAAGGATTGATGTCCCGGCTTTGGCCGGTGCGGTGATCGGTGCGAGTTAGAAGTCCGTCGTAGCTGCCGGCAAAAACAATATTCGAATCCTCAGGCAGCGGAGCGATCCAGCCGGATTCGCCGCCCCCGACGTCGTACCAATCATTTGTGCCGATCGAGAAATCATTTGACCGCGAAGCGATCCTCACCGTCGAGTTGTCCTGCTGCGCGCCGTAGATGTTGTACGGGAAATCGTTATCCGTCGTGACGCGATAAAACTGCGCCGTCGGCTGCGTTTGGGCTGACCAGGTCGCGCCGCCGTCCTGGCTGACATTCGCGCCGCCGTCATTGCCATTGATCATCACCTTGGAGTTGTGCGGATTGATCCAAAGGTCGTGATTGTCGCCGTGCGGCTCGCCTACGGTCGTAAAGTTTCTCCCGCCGTCGATCGAACGCTGCATCTGCACGTTCATGATGTAAACGGTGTCGATATTTTCCGTATCGGCGTAGACGCGGTTGTAATACCAGGGACGCTGGCGAATGTTCGGGTTATCGCTCGTCCGCTGAAAAGTCTCGCCGCCGTCATCGGAGCGAAAAAGTCCGCCGTCCTTGTTCTCGACCATCGCCCAGACGCGATTGGAATTTATGGGCGAGACCGCCACATTCATCTTGCCGTCAACGCCCGCGGGCAGACCGCGATTCCGGGTGATATCGGTCCACGTATCGCCGCCGTCGATCGACTTAAAGATCCCGCTGCCGTCGCCGCCCGAGTCCATCCGCCACGGCTTTCGCTGGAATTGCCAAAAGGCGGCGTAAAGCGTGTTCGGGTTTGAGGGGTCCATGACGATGTCGCTCGCACCGGCACCGGAATTTCTAAAAAGCACCTTTTCCCAGGTCTTGCCGCCGTCCTTTGAGCGAAAGATCCCACGCTGATCGTTGTTGCCCCAGACGTGCCCGAGTGCGGCGACAAAAACAATATTCGGGTCGCGGGGATTTACCCGCACACGCGAGATCTGCTCGGTGTCGGCGAGACCGATATTCTTCCAAGTGCGGCCACCGTCGAGCGATTTGTACATTCCGTCGCCGGCCTGCACGTTGCCGCGAAGCGTCTCCTCGCCCATGCCGACATAAAGAATATTCGCGTCCGAATCGGCGACCGCGATCGCGCCCACCGAGCCCGTCTTAAACCACCCGTCCGAGATATTCATCCAGTTGACGCCGCTGTCGGTTGTCTTCCAAACCCCGCCACCGGTCGCGCCGTAATAAAAGGTCTTCGCGTCCGACGCCACACCCTCAACCGCACCCACACGCCCACCACGAAATGGGCCAACGAGTCTAAATTGAAGGTTCTTGAGCAAGTTTGGCGTCGGAGTAGGCGCGATCCCACCCTGCGCCGCCACATATACCGGCGAAACAGCGACAAGCGTCAGAACAAAGAGATAGACAAGCCTGGAGACGAGCGAGCGAGTGGTCATAAATTTAGTGCGAGTAAGCAAGGTCACCAACGTAACGGAATGTTAGAAAGTTAAACAAACTTGCAGGGAAATACAACTCCGACGCAAACCTGGCTGAAAAGAGGAGATTCCGCCTCCCGTCTCGGAGCACTCTGTGATCTCTTTGGCTGAGCTGGATCTCTCAACGCAGAGACGAAGAGACCGCAGAGAGAGAGATAGCGATAAAGGTCAGGCACTGATTCGCCGGTTGCTACAATCTTAGGGGTGGCGAGGAGGGGGCGAAGTTTATCGGGTAGGGAACTGAGGGCGGCGGTGCGGTTGGTGCGGCTGCGTTGGCGGCGGCTAAAGCTGAGAGTGCTTGGCGCTTTTGACCGCGTGCTGCCGAGCGAGTCGCAGCGGGTCTTTGCGCTTACGCTGATCGTCGGGGCGGCCTGCGGTGTCGCTGCCGTCGCGTTTCACCTGAGTATCATCTGGGCCGAGGAGCTGTTGATCTCCCGGGCAACGGCGTCGGAGCATTATGGATGGCTCGCCATCTTGACGCCGGTCGCGGGCGGGTTGCTCGGCGGAGCATTGCTCACCTATGTCGTGCCCGGCGCAAGGGGCAGCGGCATTCCACAGGTAAAGACCGCCTTCGCGGTAAAGGGCGGGCGGCTGCCATTGCGCGACGTGATCGGTAAGTTCCTGATCGGTGTCGTGCAGATCGGCAGCGGTGCGTCGCTTGGACGAGAGGGACCGACGGTGCATATCTGCGCCGGGCTGGCGAGCGTTCTCGGGCGGACATTCGCGCTTTCTCAAAAGAATCTCAAACGTCTCCTCCCCGTTGGAGCGGCGGCGGGAATCGCCGCGGCCTTTAATGCGCCGATCGCCGCCGTCACATTCACGATCGAGGAGGTTGTCGGCGACCTCGATCAAACCGTACTCTCGGGCGTGATCGTGGCCGCTGCCATCGCCGCCGCTATCGAACGCGGCATTCTCGGTGAACATCCCGTTTTTACCATCGTTGAGTCATACGGTCTGCGGCACGCGAGCTCGTTATTCTTTTACGCGCTCCTTGGCATCGCCGGCGGCGGCGTTTCGCTAGCCTTTAGCGAATCGCTGCTCAGGCTCAGGAGCGGCTTCAAGAGCCTCAGTTTCATCCCCGAGTGGATGAAGCCCGCGATCGGTGGTCTCGTCACCGGCATTCTGATCGTTATAGCGATCCGCTTTCTTGGTGCGAACGGCATAAACGGCGGCGGTTACGACACGCTCTCCACGGCACTCGCCGGAACCTTGCCGCTCAAGGTCCTCGCCGCTCTCTGCGTGATGAAGCTCGTTGCCACGGTATTCTCCTACAGCTCGGGCGGAGCGGGCGGTATATTTGCGCCAGCGCTTTTTATTGGCGGGATGCTCGGGGGCATCGTCGGCATCATCGACAAGATGGCGCTCGGGCATGCCGAGAACGAGGTCGGGGCTTTTGCACTTGTCGGAATGGGCGCGGTCTTTGCGGGCGTGGTTCGGGCCCCGATCACATCGGTCCTGATCATATTTGAGATGACCGGGAGCTATGGGCTGATCCTGCCGCTGATGATAGCAAATATGACATCTTACGCGCTGGCGAGGCACTTTCGTCCGCTGCCGATCTATGACGCTTTGCTGGAGCAGGACAACATTCGGCTGCCGCACGGCGGGCGTGGAATTGGCAAACTTTTGGAGGAGATGCGGGTCGGGGAGGTCTTTTGTGAGGACGCGGCTGTGCTCGACTCTGACCTGACCGTCAGCGAGGCTTACAGGCTGGTGCAGGACCACGACTTTACGACGTTTCCGGTGATCGATGCCGATACACGCTGCGTCGGCGTCGTTACCGAGATGCGCCTGCGGCGTCACATTGCTGCCGGGCAGGGTTCAAAGCCGCTGCCGGAGATCGTCCGGCGGCCGCACGTGATCTTTCCATACGAGCCGCTCAGCACGGCCGTCGTCAGGATGAATTCAGCGTCGATCCGCCAGCTATCTGTCGTGGATGAGGAAGGGCGATTCCTCGGCATTCTCACAATGAGCGACATAGTCCGCGCACAGGCGAATGTCCTCGCTCCCTTGACCGAAGCCAGCACGTGATAACTCGCACCGGTCAGCCATCAGCCAGGAAACTCGACGCCCGTTACCTCGGCACAGAGAGTGAGGAAGCGGTCCTGTAGCTGAGTGTCGTCGGCTTCTGGGTTGTGGGGATGTTCGCGCTGGTGGTGAAAGTATCGGCCCGATACTTTTGCCTGCGGATCATCGCTTACGGCCAGCCAGACCTGCGTCTCGTAGCCTTTCGTAAGGTCGTCGGGAGCACCCTCGCCGCCCATCTTTGTCGGCACCCAGCCGGGATCGAGTGCATTCGCATAAACCTCCGGCCAACGGCGCGCGACCGCCTTTGCGAGCATCAGGACTTGGAGCTTTGTGTCGGAGTAGGTAATCGCATTGGTGTCGCCGGTAAAGCTCTCGAGTTTTGCATGCCCTCCCATGTGCATCCCGGAGCTGAGATATATCAGACGGTTCGGCCGATGTATCAGGCACGTGAGAATGTAAGGCGCGAGCGTGTTGACCGCGAATATGTCCTTTGCCACCGCCTGATAAACACCGGCGTTGTGGATCACCGCGTCAAACTCACCCAGCTCATTCACCTTTGTGGCCAGTTCTTTTGTCTCTTCGACATTGGACAGGTCTCCGGTCACGACCGTCTCCGCACCGGGCACCTTTGCAAACGCATCTTGACCGCGCTTCTCATTCCGCGCATGCAGCACGACCGCGTGCCCTTTATCGACGAGCGCCTTTGCCGCTAACTCCCCGAGACCGTCCGCCGAGCCTGTGATGAATATTCTGGACATGTGAAAAAAGTGAATAGTGAATAGTGAATAGTGAATAGTGAATAATCAAGAAGTGGCCAGGCTCGTAATGTAGCCGCTCAACCCCGAGTGCTAGTCTCTGACTTCTCATCAAAAGAAAGCGATGAGGACATTGCGCGATTGGCGTCAGCCTGCGCGAGTAACTCATTCGCTTTCTTTTCAAACGTCTCAACGGCATCGGCTCCCGCTGGCCACCTAAATGGCACGTTACCCGCGTCTATCAGGCTGATCAGGGCCGACGCCAGCTTGGCCGGATCGCCGCCCTGTTTTCCGTTCATGCCTTTCCACGCAGTAACTGTCTCTTTCGTCTTTTCGGCGTAGTCATCTATCGATGGAACTGGATAGTTGGTTGAATCCTCCGTCAGCAGCTCGGTGCGAAAGAAGCCGGGCTCTACAAGCATTGTCCTGATACCGAACGGTTCGACTTCGGGTGCAAGCGACTCCATCCATCCCTCTACGCCGAACTTTGACGCGGAATACGCCGAGACGAAAGCCTGACCGGCGATGCCGCCCGTTGACGAGACAGTAACGATGAGGCCGCTTCGCTGAGATCTCATTTGGGGCAGCACGGCACGCGTAACGTTCAAAGGGCCGAAGAGATTCGTCTCGATCTGGGCTCGGAAGTTCTCGGGGCTTATCTCCTCAAAAAAGCCGGCGTAGAAGTTTCCTGCGTTGTTGATTAGCACATCGATGCGGCCGAATCTTCCTATCGCCGCGTCAACCGCGGCTTCCGCATCGGTGGGGTTGGTCACATCGAGTTTCATGACTAGCAGATCGTCCGACGCTCCGATCGCGCTGATCACCTTTCCCGGATTGCGGCCGGTTGCCACGACCTTGTAACCAGCCGCCAACGCCGCCTTCGCTATATCGGTCCCCATTCCGCGCCCGGCACCGGTAACAAACAGAACTTTTCCCTTGCGTTCGATGCTCATTTCTCATATTCCTCGTCGGTGACCTTCTGGAGCCAGACAACGGGGCTGCCGTCGAGGGATTCCTGGATAGCGATGTGCGACATAGCGGTTGTGGATGTAGCGCCGTGCCAGTGTTTTTCGTTTGGCGGGCAGGAGACGACGTCGCCTGCGCGGATCGTTTCTTTTGGACCGCCCTCGCTCTGCACCCAGCCGCAGCCCTGCGTCACCACAAGCGTCTGTCCGAGCGGATGATAATGCCACGCCGATCTTGCTCCGGGGTCGAATGTCACGAGTGCGCAGCTCACGCGTCCGGGCTCGGCCGCGGCATTCAAAGGATCGAGCCGGACCTTGCCGGTAAAGTATTCCTCCGGGCCTGTTTGTGACGCTTGCGTGCCGCTGCGTTTTAGCTCCATTGCCGTTGCCTCCTTATCTATTGCTCAAAACCCGTAGCGCAGAACATTCAGTCTACCGCTGCCGCGTTTAACCATCGTCTGCTGAGATACACGCGTTCCGCTCGCACGCTTCGCACCTTTCTGCGCGGCGTTGTGGGGAGTAGAATATTCGTTTGAACTATTGTCGATATTTATATCTGAGAGAGACATAACATCATGGCGGATACAAGAGAAGCAGTTATCGTAAGTGCGGCGAGGACGCCGACGGGGAAGTTCCAGGGAGCCTTGAAGGGCTTTACGGCTCCTGAATTGGGAGCCATCGCGATCCGCGAAGCTGTAAGGCGTGCAGGCGTTGATCCCGCAAAGGTCGACGAGGTGATCATGGGTTGCGTCGTTCCGGCGGGGCTTGGCCAAGCACCTGCGAGACAGGCCGCGCTCAAGGCGGGATTGCCGCCGGAGGTTTCTGCACTGACCATTAATATGGTTTGTGGCTCGGGGCTTCGTGCCGTTGCTCTCGCCGCGCAGTCCATCAAGCTCGGCGATATGGATTTTGTCGTTGCGGGCGGCATGGAATCAATGTCCAACATTCCCTACGCCATGCCGGGAGCTCGCGACGGTTACCGGATGGGCAATCAACAGGTGATCGACCTGATGGTGCACGATGGGCTGTGGTGCCCCTTCGAGAATTGGCACATGGGCAACACCGGCGAAGTGGTTGCCGACAAATACCAGATCTCGCGCGAAGAGCAGGACAATTTCGCGTTTAACTCGCACCGCAAAGCCGCCGAGGCGCAAGCCGCGGGCCGCTTCAAAGACGAGATCGTTCCCATCGAGATCCCGCAAAGGAAAGGCGACCCGATCGTGCTCAACTATGACGAGCCCGTCCGCCCCGAAACGACCGTTGAAAGCCTCGGCAAGCTCAAGCCCGCTTTCAAGCGCGACGGCGGGACTGTCACGGCCGGTAATGCTCCCGGGGTCAATGACGGTGCATCGGCACTCGTAGTCACGTCTACCGACAAAGCCGCTGAGCTCGGTGTCGAACCGCTCGGCCGGGTCGTCGCCTATGCCGTTTCGGGCATTGAGCCAAAACTGATCATGATGGCGCCGGTCAAGGGAGTTCAAAACGTGCTTGCAAGGGCCGGCTGGGAC
>JBJMGO010000089.1:0-8766 GCA_045807825.1 Pyrinomonadaceae bacterium
GCGGTCGTCATACGCCGTTCTTCACCGGCTACCGTCCGCAGTTCTACTTCAGGACAACTGACGTCACAGGCGTCGCACACCTGCCTGAGGGAGTCGAGATGGTAATGCCCGGAGACAACATCCAGATGGAGATCGAGCTCATCGCTCCAATTGCAATGGAGAAAGGCCTCCGCTTCGCCATCCGCGAAGGCGGCCGCACAGTCGGGGCAGGCACAGTGACGGAGATCGTGGAATAGCAATATGTTGAACGAAAAGATCCGCATCAAGCTCAAAGCCTACGATCACCGCGTGCTCGATCAGTCGACCACCGAGATCGTTGACACGGCACGAAGGACAGGCGCGAGGATCGCGGGACCTATTCCCCTTCCGACCGTAAAGAACAAATGGACGGTCCTTCGCTCGCCGCACGTCGACAAAAAGTCACGTGAGCAGTTCGAGATCAGGACGCACAAGCGTCTGATGGATATTCTCGATCCCACGGCGGAGACGGTCGACGCTCTGATGAAGCTCGACCTGCCGGCTGGGGTTGATGTGGAGATCAAGGCCTTTGGCCGATAGTTGACTGAGTTACGGAGTTAACGGAGTTGCAGAGTTTGCGGCTCCGGCACTCTGAAGCTCTGTGACTCTGGAACTAACAGATATGGTTAGCGGAATCATTGGAAGAAAATTGGGAATGACGCAGCTCTTTGCTGAGGATGGCACGGTTACACCCGTGACCGTGATCAAGGCTGGACCCTGTGTCGTTATTCAAACCAAGAGCGTGTCGGGACGCGACGGCTACAACGCCGTTCAACTCGGTCTTGTCGAGGACAAGCCGATCCGTCTCAAGAACGTCACAAAGCCTTTGCAAGGCCACTTTGAAAAGAGCGGCGTGCCGCCGACACGCGTCCTAAAGGAGATCCGTCTCACGACGGAGCCCGAGGCCGCGATCGGGGATCAGGTAAAGGTCGACCTTTTTGCGGACGGGGACAAGATCGAGGTCGTCGGCAAGTCAAAGGGCCGCGGATTCGCCGGTACGATCAAGCGCCACAACTTTTCGCGTGGCCCCGAATCGCACGGTTCGATGAACGTCCGCAAGCCGGGTTCGATCGGTCAGTCGGCGTACCCCTCGCGAGTCATCAAGGGCACGCGTTCGTCGGGCCACATGGGGGACGAGAGAGTGACCGTAAGAGGTTTGACCGTAGCAAAGGTCGATGTAGACAACAACCTTCTGATGGTCCGCGGTGCAGTACCGGGTGCGAATGGCAGCCTGGTCGTCGTCAAGAAGTCATAACGGAGAAGATATGCCTACCGTAAAGGTTCGCAATTTGAGTAATAAAGAGGTCGGCGAGGTCACGCTGTCGGATGCCGTGTTTGGTGTCGAGCTGAACGAGTCCCTGATCCACGCGGCGGTGATGAACTATCGCGCCAACGGACGCAGCGGCAACTCGGCGACAAAGACCCGCGGCAACGTCTCGGGATCGGGCAAGAAGCTCTGGAAGCAAAAGGGAACTGGGCGCGCACGTATCGCGTCGCTTCGCTCCCCGCTGTGGAAGGGCGGCGGTAACGTCCACGGACCGCAGCCGCGCGACTGGTCATACCAGATGCCGAAGAAGATGCGTCGTGGTGCATTACGTTCAGCTCTGAGTGAGCGCGTCCGCGAGGGCAACCTGATCGTCATCGATGAGCTGACGTTCGCAACGGTGAGGACCAAAGAGTTTATTGGTGCTCTGACGACTCTTGGGCTCGCTGACCAAAAAACGCGTTCAAAGACGCTGATAATTGACAGCTTGGACAACGAGAATCTCATTCTCTCATCGCGTAATGTCGAGAAGACGAAGGTCATCAACAGCTTTGGGCTCAATATTTACGACATCATCTATCACGAGAAGCTCGTGCTCTCAAAGGCTGCCGTTGAGGAGCTGAACGAGTTGCTCGATCCCAAGCGTGAGGGCAGAGCTTCAGAAGAGAATGGAGCCGTCGAGGCCGCACCGGCCGCTGAGGCGAAACCGGCAAAGAAGCCGCGTGCGAAGAAAGAGGCCGCTGCGGTGACGGAGTCGGGCGATATCGCTTCGCTAAATGTTGAGGAGCCGCTTGAGCTTCCGGCAGTTGGTGAGACCACCAACACCACAGAGGAGGGCGCGGAATAATGAGTAACTTGACCGTTTGGGACATCCTAAAATCGCCCGTCGTCACAGAAAAGAGCGTAATACTAAAAGAGGATTCGTCCGAAGAGAACTCGGATCGCAAGCAGGGCCAGGTTTTGACATTTCGCGTCGCCCGAAAGGCGTCGAAGACCGAGATCAAGAGTGCTATCGAGGAGATCTTTAACGTCAAGGTAGCCGCCGTTCGCACTGTGCATTACGAGGGTAAGGTGAAACGCCGTGGCCGCATCGAGGGACGCAAGGCTGCCTACAAGAAGGCATACGTAACGCTCCGCAAGGGCGAGCCGATGGTGGATTACGCGGAGGCCGTCTAAAGACGGCATCTGAGATCTGAGATTTGAGATCTCAAATCACGAAGTATGGGTATCAAGAGATTAAAACCGACATCACCGGCACGTCGCTATCAGACGTACCTGACGCGTGATGAACTGACTCCGAACGCAGTCCCCGAGAAGTCACTGCTGGAGCCAAAGAAGAGGATTTCGGGACGCAACAGCGACGGCCGCATCACTGTTCGCCGTCGCGGCGGGGGTCATAAGCGTTTCTACCGCGTGATCGATTTTAAGCGTGACAAGTCCGGCATTCCCGGCAAGGTCACGCAGATCGAGTACGATCCGAACCGCTCGGCGCACATCGCGCTGATCACGTATCTCGACGGCGAAAAGCGTTACATCATCGCACCGGTGGGGCTGAAGCAGGGTTCCATGATCGTAAGCGGTGCCGAGGCGGATATTCTGCCGGGTAACGCGCTGCCGATCACTAACATTCCACTGGGAACGCAGGTACACAACATCGAGCTTCGTCCCGGAAAGGGCGGGCAGATGGTCCGCTCGGCAGGTGGCTTTGCACAGATCATCGCGAAGGAAGGTGATTTCGCACAGCTTCGCATGCCCTCGGGTGAGGTGAGACGTGTTCCGGTCGTGTGTTATGCAACGGTCGGCCAGGTCGGTAACACCGAGCACGAGAACGTCAGCCTCGGTAAAGCAGGTCGCAGCCGCTGGATGGGTAAGCGTCCCAAGGTTCGCGGTGTTGCGATGAATCCTGTCGATCACCCGCACGGCGGCGGCGAGGGTAAAACGTCAGGCGGCCGCAATCCGGTAACGCCGTGGGGCCAGCCGACACGCGGTTATAAGACACGCCGCAACAAGCGGACGCAGAACATGATCGTGAGGGATAGGAGAAGAAAGTGATGAGTGACAAGTGACCAGTGACGATTAAAAACTGTCCACTGTCCACTGTCCACTGTCCACTGTAAGGATATGCCACGTTCACTTAAAAAAGGACCTTTTATCGACCTGAGCCTGCAAAAGGCGCTGCAGCGTATCGCGAGCGGCGGTCCAAAGCCGCCTGCGATCCGTACCTGGTCGCGTCGATCGACGATCTCGCCGCAGATGGTCGGAATCACGTTCGGCGTTCACAATGGCAAGCGTCACATTCCCGTGTTTGTCACCGAGAACATGGTCGGCCACAAGCTCGGAGAGTTCTCGCCAACCCGGACGTTCAAGGGCCATCCCGGCACAAAGGCCGAGAAGATGGCGAAGAGAAAATAGCATGGAAGCCGTAGCAAAGTTAAGACACCTAAAAGGCAGCCCACGCAAGGCGCGGCTGGTGATCGATCTGATCCGCGGGCAACACGTGTCGCGGGCTCTCTCGATACTTAAGTTCACCGACAAGCGTGCGGCGGATCCGATCGCACAGTGCCTGAATTCCGCGATCGCCAATGCGACGTATCAGGCCGAGCAGCAGAACATCGCTATCGATCCTGACGATCTTTGGGTGAGGACATGCTTCGTGGACATGGGCGCTCACAAGAATCGCCGCCGCATGCGTCCCGCTCCGCAGGGCCGTGCATATCGCGAGCAGCGACATTACTGCCACATCACCATTCAGGTGACGAGCGACGAAAAGCCCAAGACCGAACAGGAGCTGCTAGCAGAGGCAGCAAAGGCCCGCCGTGCCGCTGCGGCTCCTAAAAAAGACAAGAAGAAGGCCGCTCCTAAGAAGGCAAAGGCAGACGAGCCGACAGCTCAGGCGGGCGACGACAGGGTGCCGACACCGGTCGAGCCGACGGCCCAGGCGATGAACGAAGCCGCGGGCATTGTTGGACAACCGGTTGAGGAGACGCCGACCGAGGTCGCGACCGTCGAAGCCGCGAAGGCTGACGCCGAGGCTTCGAACGCAAAGAATACGGACACGCAGAACACTGCTGAACTAAACGAGACAAAACCGGCTGACGAGGCCATGGAAGATCAGGACGAGCAGCTGGAGAGACAATAAATGGGACAGAAAGTTCATCCATACGGCTTTAGAGTCGGCTACAACAAAGACTGGCACTCGCACTGGTTTGCCAAGCGTGAGTTCGCGCAGTTCCTCGCAGAGGACCTCGCACTCAAGGCTGAGCTCAAGAAAAAGTTCGCTGGCGGCGGTGTTTCGCACATAGATATTGAACGTGCAGCGGCCCGGCTGAAGATCGTCATCTACACCTCGCGTCCGGGTATCATCATCGGCCGCAAGGGTGCCGAGATCGACAAGCTCCGCGAGGACCTCGCACGCAAGACGGGCAGAGAAGTCATGATCTCCATTCAGGAGATCCGTCATCCGGAACTGAACGCACAGCTACAGGCAGAGAAGATCGCGCAGCAGCTCGAGAAACGTATCGCTTTTCGTCGTGCGATGAAGAAGACGATGGAGGAATCGCAGCGTTTCGGGGCTCAGGGTATCAAGGTCATGATCGCCGGCCGCTTGAACGGTGCCGAGATCGCACGTACCGAATGGTCGCTGCAGGGCCGTCTGCCGCTGCACACCCTGAGAGCCGACGTTGATTTTGGATTTGCCGAGGCTTTGACGACATTCGGCATCATCGGTGTAAAAGTTTGGATCTATCGTGGCGAGATCCTCGATCCGAATGCCTCGATGGCACGCGGTACGACGACCGACCCGATGAATGAAGTTCGCGTCGAGCGCGGTGCGATGAGAGATCGCAGACCGCGGAGAGACGACAGAAGATAGTTAACAGTTAACAGTGAAAAGTGAACAGTAAGGAAAGGGATCCTGCTCTTCACTTGTAACTCGTCACTAACGTCTGGAGAAGATTTATGTTGATGCCAAAGAAGGTCAAGCACCGCCGGGTGATGAAGGGACGCATGCGCGGCAAGGCTACGCGCGGCGAGAACCTGGACTTCGGTGACTTTGGACTTAAAGCACTTGAGGCGGGCTGGATCACGGACCGGCAGATCGAGGCGGCTCGTATCGCAATGACGCGTCACGTCAAACGCGGCGGCAAGATCTGGATCCGTATGTTCCCCGATAAGCCGATCACCAGGAAGCCGGCTGAAACACGTATGGGTTCCGGTAAGGGAGCTCCGGACCACTGGGTAGCGGTCGTGAAGCCGGGTCGCGTGCTTTACGAGATCCAGGGTGTGGATAAGGAACTGGCCCAGGAAGCTTTCAATCTAGCCGCGCAAAAGCTGCCGATCAAGACAAAATTCGTCAGCCGCGCAGACCTCGAGGGAGGCATCGTTTAGAGATGAAACGTAAGGAACAGGTCGATCAGCTCAAGGACATGAGCGTCGAGGAGCTAAAAGATCAGGCGGACGCCCTTAAAGAGTCGCTCTTCCGGTTGAAATTCCGCAAGACGCTCGGCATGGGTGAGGTCGTCAAAGACATTCGCCGTGAAAAGAAGACGCTGGCACGCGTGTACACGCTGCTCGGCGAGAAACAGAAGACGGCGTAAGAGATAACAGATGGCTAAGAAGAAACAGGAAAACGAGGCGACAGCTAACGCCGCTGAGACGACCGAGACACCAGCCGACGACGGGTCGATCCTTGAAGCGGTCGCGGAGACCGCGACGGGAGTTCTCGAGACGGTTGCGACAACGATCGGCCGCACCGCGGCAGATGTCGTGAATGTGGTTGCAGGCCCCGCGGGTGATGCGACGAAAATACGCACTCACAAGCGGGCAGAGCGTATCGGTATAGTCGCGTCTGACAAGATGGAGAAAACGGTGACCGTTCGCGTTGATCGGGTCGTCAAGCATCCGGTCTATCGTAAGTACGTCAAGCGGCGCAAGAAATTTATGGCCCACGACGAGACCGGAGCCAAGATCGGCGATAAGGTCAGGATCGTTGAGACGCGTCCTCTGTCGGCACGAAAACGGTGGCGAGTCGTGGAGATCATTCAGAAGGCAGAGTTGTAAAGATTTCAGATGCCGGATCTCAGATGTTAGCCACTAGCATCTGAAATCTCACATCTGTCTCGGAGAGACATATGATTCAGATGCAGACCTCTTTGCAGGTCGCGGACAATTCGGGAGCGAAAAGGGTCGTGATGATCATGCCTGTCGGCGGTTCGACGGCAAAGATCGCTCGCCTGGGCGATACGATCAAGGTGACGGTCAAAGAAGCCGCGCCGGACGGCACGGCCAAAAAGGGCAAGGTCTATAACGCCGTCATCGTCCGCACGCGTAAAGAAGTTCGTCGTAAGGACGGCAGCTATATTCGGTTCGACGAGAACGCCGCGGTCCTTATCAAGGACGACGGCACGCCGATCGGGACGCGTGTTTTCGGTCCGGTCGCACGCGAGCTGCGTGAGAAGAACTTCATGAAGATCGTTTCCTTGGCGCCAGAGGTCATATAAGAGAAAGAGTCGTCGGCAGAATACCGGCGTTCCAGAGCAATGAGCACAGTCAAGACAGGAACAGTTAACAGCAAGATCAAGCGCGGCGACCAGGTCGTTTTCATCGCGGGTAAGGAATACAACCGCTATGACAGCCAGGGCAAGCGCCAGCCGTTTCGCGGCAAAGTGATCGCGGTCGACGCACGCAACGGCAAGGTAAAGGTTGAGGGTGCGGCGATGGTCAAAAAGCACGTCAAGCCGGTACCGCAGCTCAACCGCAAAGGCGGCATAAACCAGCAGGAAGCTTGGATAGATGTTTCAAATGTCGCACTCATCGATCCCGAGACCGGGAACCCGACTCGCGTGAAATTTGAGATCCGTGACGGGAAAAAGGTTCGAGTCGCAAAGAGCGGCAAGGCACTGCCCGAGAGCAACGAGTACCGCCGTCAGCCAAAGCCAAAGATCGACGACGAGCAGCCGACGGACGATCAGCAATAAGATTCGCTTGGAAACAGATGCCGAGATCGGCGATTTGAGACCCAAGGTAAGAGAAAAATGGCGAGACTAAGAGACAAATACAAGAAAGAGATCGCTCCGGCCCTGGCCAAGGAGTTTGATATCAAAAACCCGATGGCCATCCCGAAGATCGAGAAGGTCGTCGTAAATATGGGACTAGGCGAGGCCTCGGCTAACGCCAAGATCCTCGACGTTGCCGCTGATGAGCTCAGGGCTGTCACTGGCCAAAAGCCCGTGATCACAAAGGCTAAGAAATCCATTGCCGCCTTTAAGCTCCGCCAGGGGATGGCGATCGGCACGATGGTGACGCTTCGTGGCGAGCGGATGTACGAGTTCCTCGACAGGCTTATCTCGGTCGCTCTGCCTCGCGTTCGCGACTTTCGCGGAGTGTCGGCAAAGGCGTTCGACGGCCGCGGCAACTACACGCTCGGCGTACGGGAGCAGCTAATTTTTCCGGAGATAGATTTCAATAAGGTGGACAAGACACGCGGGATGAACATCTCGATAGTCACGACCGCACCGAATGACGACCAGGCGCGCTCGCTACTGAAAGCGCTCGGTATGCCGTTCAGACAATAGTTATGGCAAAGATCAGTCACGTAGTTAAGAATAATCGGCGCAAGGATAAGGTGAAGCTCTGGGCACAGCGTCGTGCAGAGGCGAAAAAGATCGTCAATAATCCGAGATCTACGCCTGAGCAGGTCGACGCCGCCGTTATCCGGCTCCAAAAGATGCCGCGTGACGCGTCGCCCTCGCGAGTGCGTAACCGCTGCTCGCAGACCGGTCGTTCACGTGGGTTCCTGCGTAAGTTTGGTATCTCGCGTATCGCGCTTCGCGAGCTGGCACTTGAGGGGCAGATCCCAGGAGTCGTTAAGTCTAGCTGGTAGGTTTTTTGATCGGAGCAGGCGGTCACGACACGTCGGGCCGAACCACTTTGAGAACGGAGTTAATTTAAGAAATGACAGATCCAATAGCCGACATGCTCACGCGCATCCGCAATGCAATTGCGGCAAATCATCCGCGTGTCGACATTCCTGGCTCAAAGCTCAAGATGGAGGTCGCCCGCATCCTAAAGGACGAGGGCTACATCAATAATTACGTCGTCAAGGGCGAGGCGCCGAAGTACATGATCCGCGTCAACCTTCGCTATGATGCGCGTGGCAATTCATCGATCACGCATCTATCACGGGTTTCGCGCCCCGGTCGACGTGTTTATGTTGGGTCGGAGGGCATTCCAAAGGTGCTTGGCGGCTACGGTGTCAACATCGTGTCGACCTCGCGTGGGCTCATGAGTGGCAAACAAGCCCGGAAAGAGCACATCGGCGGCGAGATACTCGCGGAGATCTATTAAAAAGTTATGTCACGAGTTGGTAAAAAGCCGATAGCGATACCGTCAGGTGTGACGGTGACGATCGCTGACTCACAGCTTGAGGTCAAGGGGCCAAAGGGCACGTTGACGACCCCTGTTCCGCAGGGTGTTAGCTTTCGACA
>JBJMGO010000090.1:0-9649 GCA_045807825.1 Pyrinomonadaceae bacterium
TATTCCAGCGTCGGGTAAGACTGAAGGATGATCACACCGCCCGTAAAGAATCCCGTCAGCACGATAATAGCGAAGGACCCAACACCGATCTGGTCCATCTGCATGATAATGTCAGCGAAATATCGCGGCCGCTTTCGCAGCCCCTTGATCGAACGCCAGAGAAGGTTCGTGATCGCCTGGAGCTCGAATAAGAATTGTGCGATGGGATTCATGCCGCTGAGATGGCTAAAGTATTTAGCGACAAGGATAAACTGACATCGCGCAAAACTCCAAGTAACAAAAAAGGCCGCTCAATCGGCGGCCTCCGTAAGAAGGGAGTTTGAACGTCAATTCTTCGGTTTCGGCGGCGTCTGCGCCGGAGCCGTGGTCTTGAGCTTCCGGTTTTGCTGATTCTGCTGCCGGATCATCTGTCGGAGGTTCTGGTCGGCGTTCTCACTACCCGCCGGAGGTTTCTTATTCTCGCCAAGGCGCTCTTGTCGACGCTTCTGCACCTCCTCGCGAGCTGCAGCCGCGAATTGTTGCCGGAGTTCACGAAATCGCCCAAGTTGCTCCGGAGTCAATATCCTCCGGATCGCGAGCTCGTTAGTAAACCGTATCCGTGCAACTTCGGCTTCCGCCTGTTGAAGATCGCTCAGACGGGCTTTGACCTCGGCCTCGTCCACATTGTCAGAATAAATGGCCGCGTCGAGAGCCTGATTCGCCTGCTTTACGCGTCCTTGAGCTTCTTCGATCTGAGGCTTTCGCTGTTGGTTCAGTTGGCGGATCTGACGAAGCTGGTCTGGCGTTAAGCCAAGCTGCTGCATCAGGTTAGGCCGAGTGTCCTGAGGTGCTTCCCGAGGAGTCTCCTGCGCCAGTATGCCGACTGAGCAGAAAGCGATCGCGATGATAAGGAGAGCTAGCTTTCTCATAACTTACCGATTGGGCGGCGGATTCGTCTCGTCAAAAAGGTCTGCGAGCCGCAGCGACCTATCGTCCTCGTCGTCATTCAACCCAAGCCGCGGGGCCGGCTTAAGCTGCGATGCAATGTTCAATGCAAGGGTGTTATCAAGTCGCATACTCGGAGCAAGACGCCTCGCGATCTGTGTTCTTGGCAGAATGGGCCTTTTCTTGATAGATGCCTGCTGCGGCCTGATCGTCGAATCGTGACTACCAGCATTGGGCGCGATGATCGGCTGGACGGCCTCAGGTACATGCTCCAACGCGGGCACCAGCGGAGCCGCCCGTTCCTGAGGCTGCACAACCTCGGGAACGGACGCGACTGACTGGTTATCAGCCGTCTTCCTATTAATTAAAACAAAGACGATCCCAAGACAGACGACTATCGCTGCGGCGACGGGCACGACGGTCACCCAGCTCATCCAGGCCCAGAGACGCTCGCCGAGCGGAACGCTCTTCTCGGCGTACGGAATAACGATCCGTGGTGTCGCCAGTGCGTCGAATTCCAAGCGCTTCCAGTCGTATGTCTCGAACCTGGCAAAAGACACTGCCGCAAAATCATCAGTACAAACCTGACAATCCAGTAAGTGTCCCTCGAATGTTGAGCGCTCGCCGACGGGCATCTCATCGTACATATACGAGACGATCGCGTCTGGGTACGGACAATCTTTGTGGCGCTTATTTTCCATTTACTTGCCGCAGGTCAAACTATCTCGACCGGCGTCCTCTCCAATTTCATCCGCAACTGTTTTAGTGCGGTATAAAGCCGGCTTTTGACCGTGCTAAGCGGGATCTCAAGTGTGTCCGAGATCTCCTGAAAGGTCATCTCCTCAAACTCCTTCATCACCACCACCTCGCGGAGTTCAGCGGGCAAAGCCTTGACGGCCTGCCTCACAACGGCTGTTCGCTCGCCTTTCTCGGCAGTGCGTGCCGGGGAATGGTGCGGAGCAGCGACAAAGGCCCGCTCCTCTGAGCCGTCCTCATCGTCCATGAAATCCTCGGCACGAGTCTTTTGACGCCTCTTTGTTGTCAAGCACTGGTTCACCGCGATCCGGTGAAGCCACGACGAGACCTTTGCCTCGCCGCGAAACCGGCTCAAATTCTTGTAGGCCGCGATGAACGTCTCCTGACACGCATCGCGTGCGTCGTCCTCACGCCCGAGCATTCCAAAGCAGAGAGCGAATATTTTTCGCTCCCAACGGCGGACGATCTCGCCAAAGGCATCCGAGTCGTTCGCTACCGCCCTCTCGACCAGCTCTTCGTCAGTCAAATTCAACACCATCTCGTGAATTGCGCCGCATCAAGTACGAGAATCATAGCACCGGCGGCTTGGCACCGCTTCGGTCACTGTTTAGACGCCCAAAAGTCGCAAAAGGTCGATTATTGTGGCTCTACTGTAAAATGTCGGCATGCCAGCCGAGATCAAGCCCTTTGTCTCCAAAGAAGATATTTTTGACCGCCTCGACATCCGCGTAGGGCGCGTCCTCAAGGTCGAGCCCGCTCCTGACGCGAGAAAGCCCTCGTGGCTTTTAACTGTGGATTTTGGCAAGTATGGCGTGAAGCGATCGGTCGCGAGGCTGACGACACACTCGGCGGAGCAGCTCACCGGCAAACAGGTCTTCGGCGTACTGAACTTTGAGCCCAGGGAGATTGGGGGCGTGGTGTCGGAATTTTTGACCCTCGGAGTGCAGGTGCCGGGAGCGGAGAGTGGCGAGGCGACGATCGTGACTCCGCTTGTCGAGGTAAAGATCGGAAGTAAACTTTTTTAGACCAATAAAGACGCGGACGCTAAGGGTACGCGTACGAATATCGTCGTTCCATTGCCTGGAGTGGATTCGATCTCGAACGTTCCGTCGAGAGCGGAGGCTCGTTCGCGCATGCTGATCAGGCCGAGGGAATGAGTACGGCTGTCGTCGGAGGCGGGCTCAAACCCGTCGCCGTCATCCTCGACTATAAGTTTCACGCCGGCTCCGTCCACCTCAAAAAGAACGTCCGCCCGCGACGCTTTTGCGTGCTTGACGATGTTGTGCAGAGCCTCTTGTGTGATGCGGTAGAGGTTTGAGCTGACCTCCTCGGGTAGCTGCACGTCCGATGCCCCACGAAAGTCGAACTCGGCCGGAATATCGAATCGCCGCGACCATGCATTCACCAGCTCACGCAGCGCGGTGGGCAAGCCGACCGTCGCGATCTCGCCGGGGATCAGCTCCCACGTCACAAAATCGATGCTTGAGTCGAGCTCCTCGGCGAGGGTCTGAATATTCCGCGCGAGCTCCGAGATCCCGTTCATATCAGCGGTCTGCGATTCCAGCGTAGCAAGGTTGATGCGAAGCCCCGTAAGCTGCTGGCCCAGATGGTCGTGAATGTTGCGGCCGATACGGCGACGCTCTTCCTCCTGGATATTGACCAGCCGCGTCATCAACTGTCGCAAGCGGGCCTCGGCACCTTTTCGCACCTCAACCTCGGCCTGCAGGTCGAGGGCAAGCTTGCGAAGCTCGGCGGTGCGTTCGGCTACTGTGTCCTCGAGGACGTCCCGAGCAAAACGCAGCTCGGCCTCGGCCACCTGCCGCTGCTCGATCTCTTTTTGCGCAGCGGCGTAGAGTCTCGCATTGTCCATTGCCACGGCGGCATGGGCGGCGAGTCCGACGACCATGCGCTCATGGCTCTCGGTAAACATACCTGGCTCGGGATGCCCAAAGAACAAGCCACCCAACACCTCTCCGGAACGCGAGACCACCGGTGCAGCCAGATAGCTATGGACGGGAAGATGCCCCTTCGGCATTCCGTAATGCGGAGCCATGGTGCCGTATCTTGGATCCTTCGTCACATCATCTATTCGAACGACGCCCTCGCCGCGGAAGGTCGGTTCGAATATGGGCGTGTTTCGCGGCATCGGGAATTTCTCAAATGCCGAGCGCGGGACGCCGGAAAGCGTGTACAGCATGTACGACTCGCCGCTCGTATTGAGAACGTTATAAAAGAACGCGCCGAACCCCGCCCCTGTGAGTGATGTCGCGGCATCTGTGACGCTCTGAACGAGTGCATTCAGCTCGAGCTCGCCAGCCAAGCTGCGGGCGAGTTCGTTAAGCACCTCCGCCTCCTGTCGAGCCTCGGCCTCTAGTTTTAAAAGCTCTGCTCGCTGGACCTCAGCCACTTTACGGTCGCTAATGTCTTGCGCCACGCCTACCCATTCGCGGATATTGCCGTCATCGTCACGCACGGGAACGCCCCGTGCCAAAGCGTGCCGATATTCTCCATCGGCATTCCGCAGGCGATATTCAAATTCAAAGGGCTCCCCATCCGTGAGAGCGGCCGTCCAGGCGTTGATGACATGCTCAACGTCGTCCGCGTGAACAGCGGCGAGACCACCATCATGGCAATACTCGTCATGTGGAAGACCGGTAAACCTTTCAAAGCTCTCTTGGGGACCAAGATATTTGCCGTCTGGCCCGGTGCGCCAGATGATGTTGGCCGAATGTTGGACGAGCAAGCGAAAACGTTCTTCACTCTGGCGAAGCGTCTGTGCGGCCGTTACTCGTTCTGTAACGTCCTCGGCGACATAGCAGAAACGCGTTCGTCCTGAATCCGAGCGGCCGAGGACGCTTACCGATACGGACAACCAACGACTGCCGTCGGCGGAAGGATGCTCATGCTCAAAGCGAACCGGCCGCCCCGTCTGCTCCGCCTCGTGGTACTTCTTGATCCAGAGGTCAACGACGTCCGGGTCTGCACCCAACTGCTTCTTTGCAAACTTATTTGCCGTTGCATTCGGCATCGCACCGAAGAAACGGCACGTCGCAGGATTGTCGTAGATGTGGAATACATCGTCACCGATCACCTCCGTGATACCCATAAAAATGGGCGAATTGGCGTAGAAGGCGCGAAGCGTCGCCTCCGACCGATGCCTAGCGGCCTCAGACACCTTGATGTCCTCGATGTCGGTGCACGTGCCAAACCAGTAAACGATATTCCCCGAGTCGTCGCGGATCGGCACGCCTCGCGTCTTGAACCAGTGATACTCGCCGTCATAGCGACGGATTCGGTACTCGAGGTCGTAGTCGGCGAGGCCCGCACATGCATCATTCCAGCATTTAAGAGTGCGTTCTCGATCATCCGGATGGATGACCATATCCAGCCAATTAAGCTGGAGCATTTCGCTGACGGGAATGCCGGTATAGTCCTCCCACTGGGAGCTCAGCCAATCGCAGGTGCCGTCGGGAAGGTCCGACCAGATCAGGTTCGGGAGCATCTCGGTCACGGTTTTCCACCGGAGCTCGCTCTCACGAAGTGCCGCCTCGGCTGCCAGCCGCTGGCTGACATCCACTGTGAAGCATCGCGTATGACCAAATTGACCATCCTGGTCAAAATAGACGCTGGAGGTAATAAGGACATCTCGAGTCGAGCCATCCTTGTGGAGAAGCCGAGCGGGGCGCTCAGATATCCTTTCACCACGTGTGAGACACCCGAGGATATCCCCTATGGTCTCAGCGTCCGAGTGAAATTCAGCGATGTTCCTCCCGATGTATTCATCCCTCGAGTATCCGAGCAGATCAAGCTCCGCCTGATTGGCTCGCAAGATCTTACCGTTCGGCCCAACCCAGTGAAGGCCGATCGCTGCCGTATCAAAAAAGTCCGAGAGCTCTCGCTCACTCTTGCGGAGAGCGTCCTCGACAGCCTTTTTGTCGGTAATATCGCGGATCAGGCTCAGGATCGTGTCAGGACCGTCGGCTGCGGCGAGCGTCCATGTAGCCTCGACAGGGAACTTGGTGCCGTCGCTCCGCCGGTGGATCGTATCGAAGCGGATCGAACCTTCCCGGACCTGCTTAAGCTGCTCGGTAAATTGATCGAGCGTCTCGGGCGCGCGTATGTCGCGCATCTTGAGCCGTTTTATTTCTTCGAGAGAGTAGCCGTAGGCGGCGAGGGCGGCGGGGTTTGCGTGCACGATCGAGCCGTCAAAGCGAAAAAGCAGCATTATATCGAGGCTTTTCTCTGCAAGCTCCCGATACAGGTCGATAAGACGACCATCGTGCCCGTTGCTGTCCCCCATGCTGTGCGGGAAATCCCCCTGTAAAATTTTCGCTAAACCGACCGGTGTGTGGAGAGATGTCCGGCGGTGATCCTACCGATCTTGCTCCTGCAATCTTACCATCGCGAGAGCCGATTTTGAACTAATAAGCCCGTGCGAAGATAACCCGTCGATGCGACGGTGCTCCGGTAAGAACGCAGCGGCCTGCCTCCTCTGGAGCGTCTAGCGGTATGCAGCGAATAGTCGCCTTTGTTTGTTCTTTTATCCGCTCCTCTGTCTCGGGCGTACCATCCCAGTGGGCAAGTACAAAGCCGCCCTTCTCGATCTGCTCTTCGAATTCCTCCCACGTGTCGACGCGGAACGTGTTTGCCTCGCGAAAAGCTCTCGCCTTCTCATAGATATTCTCCTGGATCTCATCCAGCAGAGTCGTGACGTACCCGACAATCCCATCGAGCGGGCGCGATTCCTTTGTAAGCGTGTCGCGCCGTGCGACCTCGACGGTGCCGCTATCAAGGTCACGCATTCCAATTCCAAGCCGGACGGGAACGCCCTTCAGCTCATACTCGGCAAATTTCCAGCCTGAGCGCTGCTGATCATCGTCGTCGTACTTCACGGAGATGCCCGCGAGCTTTAGCTCCGCAACTACCGGGTCGACCTTTACCGTGATCGCAGCGAGGTCTTCAGGCGACTTGTAGATCGGCACAACCACGACCTGAATAGGCGCGAGCTTGGGTGGCAGGATAAGCCCGTTGTCATCAGAATGGGCCATGATCAAGGCGCCGATCATGCGCGTCGTGACGCCCCAACTCGTGGCCCACGCAAACTCCTGCTCATTGTCGCGGTTGACGAATTTGACATCAAAGGCCTTTGCAAAATTCTGTCCTAAAAAGTGCGATGTCCCGGCCTGCAGTGCCTTTCCGTCCTGCATCATAGCCTCGATGCAGTAAGTCTCGATAGCTCCGGCGAATCTCTCGCTCGGCGTTTTCACACCACGGATCACAGGCAGGGCGATCCACTGCTCGGCGAAAGTCGCATATACCTCAAGCATGCGCTCTGCTTCCTCAACTGCCTCGCGTTCCGTCGCATGTGCGGTGTGACCTTCCTGCCACAGGAACTCAGTCGTTCGCAAGAATAAACGGGTCCGCATTTCCCAACGGACAATATTGCACCACTGATTGATCAGCAGCGGCAGATCACGCCAGGATTGGACCCAACTGCGATAGGTGTTCCAGATGACGGCCTCGGAGGTCGGGCGGACGATCAGCTCCTCCTCGAGTTTCGCGGCGGGATCTACCATCAGCCCGCCATTCGGGTCTGCCTTGAGGCGGTAATGCGTAACGACCGCGCATTCTTTTGCGAATCCCTCGGCATGCTCTTCTTCCTTTTCCAGAAATGACTTTGGTACGAAGAGTGGGAAGTAGGCGTTCACGTGGCCGGTCGCCTTGAACATGTCGTCTAAAGCACGCTGCATCTTTTCCCATATCGCGTAACCGTACGGCTTGATCACCATGCAGCCGCGCACCGCGCTATTCTCAGCGAGGTCCGCACGTTTGACGATCTCGTTGTACCACTCGGAATAATTCTCCGACCTCTTTGGAAGTCCTTTAGCCATAAGTTATCTGGTCCGTTTACAAGCTATAGATATTAAAGCAAATTGTCGGGCTGCTAGCTTTACACAGCCGCGAATCTCGACTACCTTTCATTATCCTTCCACTAGAACAATTCGGTGACGATGGGCCATGCCCGTAAGGAGAAATGTGAAAACTCAATTTTCGGTTCTGACAGTTTGTATCGCGGTGCTGGTTATTGCGGGAACTTGCTGCAGTGCCCGAGCTCAGGCATCTGAGGCCGACTGGACGTGGATGATCTACATGGACTCCGACAACAATCTCGAGTCCGCCCAGATGGAGGACATCGAGGAGATGATGGCGGTCGGCAGCACGGCGAACGTCAACATTGTGATGCTCGTCGACCGGAGCGACAAGACCAGTGAAGAGGACGGCTTTACTCGCCGTGCCGTCGGCGGGATCAAAGGCTGGTCAACCGCAAAGCTGCTCTACGTCGAAAAAGGAAAACTCCGCGAGCTCGGTGATTGGGGCGAGGTCAACATGGGTGACCCGGCGACGCTAACGAAGTTCCTTAAAACGGTTGCGAGGGATTTCCCTGCAAAGCATAAGGCTCTGTCGTTCAGCGACCACGGTGCGGGCTGGCTCGGTATCGTTAGTGACGAGAGTGCGGGCGGCGATTCGCTGGACACGGTCGAGCTGCAATCCGCTCTCAAAGAGACAGCTCCGCTGACAGGCAAGTTCGACCTGATCGGGTTTGACGCCTGCATGATGGCCAATTTTGAGGCTGCCAAGGCTATCGCCCCATTCGGCAAGATCATGGTTGCGTCAGAGGAGCTCGAGCCCGGCAACGGCTGGGATTACACGCCGATCATCGGAGCCCTCACAAAAAATCCGGAGATGGACGGCACCACACTCGGCAGGACAATAATCGACTCCTTCAAGAGTTACTATGTCGGTCCAAAGCAGGGCAATCGCGACAAGACGGTCACCCTCTCTGAGATGGATCTCGACAAGATGGCTGCACTCGAGACGGCAGTAAGCAATCTTGGCACCCGGAATGACGCCTTTATGAAGACTGGTCGCGAGACGTGGTTAAAGACTGCGCGGGCGAGGTCAAAGACTGAGGAGTTTGGCGTTCACAAGGGCGACCATTTCAACTACTACGACATCGTCGATTACGCCGAGAATCTTAAGCTTGCACAACCCGACGCCGAGACGATCAAATCTGCCGACGCGGTCATCGCCGCAACGCGTGCGGCTGTGCTTTATAAGATCAACGGAGCGGCACATCCGAATTCAAATGGTCTAACGATCTACTTCCCGCCCGACCAAAACAATTCGAATGGCGACTACCGTGCGACCCCCTTCTCACAGAGTGGAAAATGGCTGCCGTTCCTTGTCGACTACATTTCGGGTGATGCTAGCGATACGACCGCTCCCGGAATCCAGCAGCCTGCCGAAAGCAGTCCTGAGGAAGCTCCAGGTCAAACGATAACGATCACAGCAAAAGTAGACGCCGACGACATCGACGAAGCGACATTCGTCCTGGCGGAGTCGCACGGGGATCAACAGGTCATCATCGGCGCGATACCGACAGAGCCCGATGAGAAGGGAATTCTCAAGGAACAGTGGGACGGGAATTGGTTTTCGCTCGGTGACGGTGAAAAAAAGGTGATCTGCCCGATCACAAATTTTGAAGAGGTCGAGGAGGCAAAGGACGTCTATCTCGCCGAGGTGCCTGCACAGGTCCGCTACAAGGGCGGGAAGCGCTGGCACGACGTGACGCTGTACTTCTACCTAACCTTCAGCGGGGAAGAGGTGACCGGCGAATTCGTCTACGCGTTCGAATATGTCGGACGGAATCCGCGTGAGATCGACATCGATACCGGCGACTCGATCCGTCCCGTTTATGTCAGTGTCGGTAAGAACGGTGAAGCCGGCCTCATCGCATCCGAGGACGAGGCCGACATTCTCAACATCAAAGAAGACAATGACCTCATGGTTGGACGAATGCGTGTCGCGGCGGGCAAATACCGGATCGGATTCTCGGTAACGGACCTTGCCGGGAATACGAGTGAGAAGTTCACCGACGTCACCGTCGATAAGTAAAGTCCCAGAAGGA
>JBJMGO010000091.1:0-3687 GCA_045807825.1 Pyrinomonadaceae bacterium
GGTCTCGACAAACAATTTGTCATTTGACTACCGGGCAAAGCGCTTTGTCCGTTCGTCATCGTGGGACATAGTTCGCCGTCATCATTCGTGGTTCGGATCCTTCTCGTTGAATGAACAGAATGATCTCTTGAGCGGCGATGTGCGATCACAGACCAGCGATGACATCTATAAGGACGCTCGTGACCTGCTCGCGCTTTGCGACGCAACGACTGACGTAGAGCGAATGCAGTTCCTCGACATAAACTTCTACATGGCCGAGGACATCCTGACCAAGGTCGATCGCGCGGCGATGGCGGTTTCGCTCGAAACGCGAGCGCCATTTCTCGATCCGAGGATGGGCCAGTTTGCGGCGTCCTTGCCTCTGAACTACAAACTTAACGGGTCACGGGGCAAGTACATTCTCAAAAAGGCCCTCGAGCCTCTTTTGCCGGGCAACATCCTGCACCGGAAGAAAAAGGGCTTTGGCATCCCTATCGCCGAGTGGCTCAAAGGTCGCCTGAATCCACTCATGCACGACCTGCTTGCGGGGCCGAGGCTGAAAGAACAGGGTTTGTTTGATCCCTCATTCGTCGCGCGGCTCATCCGTGAACACGAGACAGGCGTCGCCTCACACCACAAGCAGCTCTGGACTCTGCTGGTTTTCCAGCTGTGGTACGACCGGTTTTTAAAGCACTTATAGACGCTGTATCATCGAGCTATGGCAAATCTTTACCCTGAGATCGAGCCTTTCGATACGGGAACGCTCCAGGTCTCGGACCTGCACACGATCTACTATGAGCGCGTCGGAAACCCTGATGGCGTGCCTGTTGTCTTTCTTCACGGCGGCCCCGGCGGGGGTCTAATACCGATGTACCGGCAGTTCTTTGATCCCCGGCATTACCACGTGATCCTTTTTGACCAGCGGGGCTCGGGGAAATCGACGCCGCACGCGGAGCTGCGGGAAAACACGACGTGGGACCTCATAGCCGACATCGAGAAACTTCGTGAGAAGTTTGCGGTCGATAAATGGTATGTCTTTGGCGGGTCGTGGGGCTCGACGCTTAGCCTCGCATACGGAATAACACATCCCGACAGGTGTTTAGGGTTGATCCTCAGAGGTATATTCCTAACGCGGAAAAAGGAACTTCAGTGGTTCTATCAATATGGAGCGTCCGAGATCTTTCCAGACTATTGGGAGCGGTATCGCGACGAGATCCCTGAGGACGAGCGCGGCGACTTTGTAGCGGCTTATCACAAGCGCCTCACGAGCGATGACGAAGCCACACGCCTCTCCGCCGCACGCGCTTGGAGCGTTTGGGAAGGTTCGACCTCTAAGCTTTACCCGGATAAAGATCTGATGGAGCACTGGGAAGGCGAGCACGAGGCGCTCTCGCTTGCGCGGATAGAGTGCCACTACTTTATGAACAACTCGTTCTTCCCGAGCGAGAATTTCATTATTGATAACACCGATAAGATCCGCGATCTCCCTGTTGTCATCGTACAAGGGCGATACGATGTCGTCTGCCCTATCACCAGCGCTTGGGAGCTACACCGCGCTCTTCCCGAGGCCGAATTCATTGTTGTTCCCGATGCCGGGCACTCTGTCTCGGAGCCGGGAATAACCTCGGCTTTGGTCGAGGCAATGGACTCGTTCAAGGGTGTGGGGCTATAAAACGTCCGGGTTTAGGAGTATGATTCGACTATGTTCGGTCTACGCTTCCCCGAGCTCTTGCTCATTATCCTTGCTATCGTGCTGCTCTTTGGCGCGACCCGGCTCCCGCAGCTGGCGAAATCCATCGGAGCCTCTCGTCGCGCATTCAAAGAAGGCCTGCGTGAGGCCGATGACGATCTGCCCGTGAATTCCGGAGAGCGACTGAGTACCGGCTTCACTGATGACGATCTTGCCGCCGAGTTAGCTCGGCGCAGGGCTGCCCAGACAGCGTCTAAATAGAAATGGTTTTCCTATTTAATATCGAGAGCCCGACTCTCATCATTATCGTGATCGGTGCTGCGATCCTCCTTTTTGGGGCTGGCCGCCTGCCGCAGCTCGCAAAATCGATCGGCCAGTCAAAAAAAGCCTTCAGAGAAGGTCTCCGTGAGGGCGAGCTGGAAGAAGATTGGGTCGACAAGCCGCGCGATGTGCCCGCACCGCAGATCAGCACGACGGCATCTACTAAGCCTCTCACCGAAATGAGCGATGCCGAGCTAGAGGCAGAAATGGCTCGACGCAAAGGACACAGTTAAGCTTTCTCGCCGGTCAAAAGATTCATCTTTACGGTGAATGCAAAACTCAGGTCGCGGTCCTCAGCATCTATGAGTGCCGCCAGAGCCTCGGTGATGTGATCACGTTCTTCTTCATCCAGCATCGACAGCCAGCTCGGCAGCAAAAAATCCTCTACAAGCGGTGAGGCGACAAATTCCTTGCCGCTCTCGAACTCGAATATTTCGGTCGCGACCTGAATGTGCGCGTTGACCATACCCGAGCGCTCCGCGATCTGCTCGACCTGCGTGATCGTAGGAAGGTCGGTTATCAGAGCCTCGGCCGCGCGACCGTGCTCACCGAGGCCCTCATTGAACAACACCTCCCACAAAAGTGAGAAAACCTCGCCAAAGCTGCCCGAGCCGGGAAAGAATACCGCTATCTCGCCGCCGGTCCTGGCGACGCGGACCGCGTTTGTGACAAAGGTCTCGATTTCGATCGGCTGGACAAAAGTCGCATCAGCGAGCACGGCGTCAAAGGCGTCGTCCTCGAAACGTATGGTCGAGAAATCCACTTTTCCTGAGACAGCCGCGGCCTTATCACGGGCAATATTCAACTGGTCGTCATTTTCGACCGAGGCGAAGATATCGATCTTCTCGCCCCATTTTTCGTCGAGTACGAGCGCGTGCGTGCCGGTGCCCGCATTGATGTAAAGCAGGTTCTCGCTGTCTGTAAGATCGATATACTTGTCCACGAGCGCTGTGAAGCGACCGGTCCATTCGTCTTGAACGTAAAGGTCACGCAGGAATGCGAGCTCCCGTTGCGTCTTTTGCATAACTTAAATCGTGAATTGTGGATCCCGAATCGTCAATAGCGCCTCACCCGCTATCCATCACGAGTAGGCGAATTAAGAGGCGCCGTGGCATTGAACCAACGACGCCTCGATTGTTTGTAACCGGTCACCCGTTGTGACCCCTTATGGCCTTATGCAGCCGCCGCCGTCGGTGCGGCAAACATCTTCTGCAATGCTTGCTCAATGATGCCGAGGCCGAATTCACCGGCCGCACGCGTCTTGAGCTTGCCCTCAGAATCGAAGAGGTAATACACCGGCACCCAGCCCTGCTCGTTTAGAAAGGCGTCGCGGAGCTTGTGCTCATTGTCGATCGCACAGACATCGTCGATGCAGTGCTCCTCGATCGCTTGCTTCACACCTGCGAGGTCTGTGTCGGCCTCGTACCGCGGCATATGTACCGCCACAGTGCGAAGCCCCTGCGCCCTGTACTGCGCCTTTAGGGCCTGCAGCTTGGGCATCTGCGCCTTGCAGATCCCGCAGCTCACTGCCCAAAAATAAACCAGCGTCGGCTGACAGCTAGTGTATTCCTCTGCTGTCTGCTCCAGCTCATTAAGCCACTCCGTCGCACCCTCAAACGAGGGGCGCGGATCTCCAATTCTCATTGGCATGTCTTTAATTCTCCAGTGCAGATCGCACAATGCACAATCTTCTGTAA
>JBJMGO010000092.1:0-16034 GCA_045807825.1 Pyrinomonadaceae bacterium
CCGATCTTCAATCCTGCCGGGAAAATACCGTCCTGCCCCGTCGTAAACACCGGCTGCCCGATCTCGACGTCGGTCGAGCCGGTGACGTATTTCATCTCGAGAAGCTCCTTTTTGCTCGTGCCGGTGACGACGCCGAGGGCATTTGATTCGCCGACCTGTCCCACCACCGCACCGATTCCCGATTTGTCACGGGTAATGAGATCAACCTGTGCTGTCAAAGGGCTTACAGCTGTAACTCGCCCGACCAGGCCGCCGTCCGTAACGACTGGCATGTTCAGCTTGATACCATCGAGACTGCCGCGATTGATGATCGCCGAGTCGAACCATGCTGACGGATCCCGGCCGATGACACGGGCGGTGAGCACCTTGTACTTACTTTGTTCCTTGAGATCGAGGAGCTTGCGCAGGCGGGTGTTCTCGGCGTCCAGTTCTTCTTTTTGCTTGAGCTCGACCTCGAGCTCCTGGACATGCTGCTTGAGCTGACCGTTCTCGTCAGCCGCTGAGCGAAGATTGGCGATCGAGCCGAAGTAATGTGAAACGGAGGCTGTGACTGTCGTAACTGGCGACTGCACAAAGTCTGCGACCGTCTGGGTCCAGACGCGGATGACACGCTCTCCGCCCTCCACTTTTGCGTCAAAAGTCATTAGGACGAGATTGCCCAGCAAAAGGGCGCCCAACAGCCAAGGGGCCAGCCGCCAGACCTCTTTTTGGCTACGCTCAACCATCAGCGTGAGTGACAAGTGATGAGTGGCGAGTGGAGAACCCCATTCACAGGCTTGTTCTCCACTCTCTGCTCACTACTCTCAACTAGTTTCCTGTCATTAGTGAATTGTCCCACTTGACACGTTTCAAGAGCTCAAAGTCGGAGAGCATCTTGCCGGTGCCAAGTACGACAGAAGAAAGCGGGTCATCGGCCAGCACGACTGGCAGGCCGGTCTCGATCATCAGACGCTTGTCGAGATTCTTGAGCAGTGCGCCGCCGCCGGTGAGAACGATGCCGCGCTCGACGATGTCCGCCGAAAGCTCGGGAGGCGTGCGTTCAAGTGCGACGCGAACGGCGTTGATGATAGTAGATACTGAGTCGGAGAGTGCCTCGCGGACCTCCTCATCGGTCATTGTGATCGTTTTAGGAATGCCCTCGATCAGGTTTCGGCCGCGAACATCCATTGACAGCGGCTCCTCGAGAGGGAAAGCTGATCCGAGGGCGATCTTGATCGCCTCAGCCGTTCGCTCACCGATCAGTAGGTTGTACTTACGCTTGATGTACTGCGTGATGGACTCGTCCATCTCGTTGCCCGCAACGCGAACCGCACGTGAGTAAACGATGCCGGAGAGTGAGATAACCGCGATATCCGTGGTACCACCGCCGATATCAACGACCATGTTGCCGTGCGGTTCGGTGATGGGAAGTCCGGCACCGATCGCCGCGGCCATGGCCTCCTCAACGAGATAAACTTCGCTGGCTTTTGCTCGATAGGCTGAGTCCTCGACCGCCCTTCGCTCGACCTGAGTGATCTCGGACGGGATCCCGATGACCACACGCGGTCTAACCCACGACTTGCCGTTGTGGGCCTTGCGGATGAAGTGCTGGAGCATCTTCTCCGTGACCTCAAAATTGGCGATCACGCCGTCCTTCATTGGGCGAATGGCTACAATATTGCCTGGCGTGCGGCCGAGCATCTCTTTTGCATCACGTCCAACCGCCTCGACCTGATTGGTCACCTTGTTGATCGCAACGATCGACGGTTCGGAAACCACGATCCCACGGCCTTTTGCGTAAACGAGGGTGTTTGCGGTGCCAAGATCGATGGCAAGATCGCTGGAAAACAAACTAAATAAAGACTTAAACGCCATTCTGCAATAAATTTATAACCTAAGATGGGTATGGAAATCGTCTTTAGATCAGGGTGTCACCTTCGCTAAGAGCAGCCCGAGCGGGCACCGAACGGAAGGAGGCCGTCGCACAAAACGTCCAACTTAAAAGGATACACTTTCTCACGGGTTTTGCTACTAGAATCGTGCCTTTTTGCCCCAGGTTCCCTCTAATTTTTTGCAGCGAGCGGCAAACACGAAAAAGGCGGCCCCGCAGGACCGCCAAAAAAGTAGACTACGGTTCCCGCTATTGCGGACTGAAGTTGAGATCGACAAGATTGTCGGTGACATTCACCAGTCGTGAGGTGTATGTGTACCGTCTTGATGCCACGCTGACCAGGTAGCTACCCATTTCTACATCGTCGAAGTGGTAGTAGCCGAACGCACTCGAGATCGCCGTGTGCACGTTACCATGCTGGTCGCGGATCGATATCGAAGCGTTTCGCAACCCTGCACCATCAGGGGTTAGCACACGGCCCGATATGCCGACCCTCGCAGCTGTCGGCGTGGTACACGACGGCACGGA
The DNA here is from genome assembly GCA_045807825.1 of Pyrinomonadaceae bacterium. Lineage (GTDB taxonomy): Bacteria > Acidobacteriota > Blastocatellia > Pyrinomonadales > Pyrinomonadaceae > OLB17. Next base: position 2,399 of record JBJMGO010000092.1, read on the forward strand.
TGTCGTGATCGAAATGCTCCATCCCCCGGTCATCGTTCCCGTATCAGCCGATGCATCATCCACGACGTAGAGGCTCCACGTGCCATTCGGGTTACTCCCATTGAAGACGCTAGCGAACGTGGCAGTACCGACAGAGGCGGGATCGTTATACGGCGACGCCGGTGCCGGTGCTGGGAAGGCGTCACCCGCCGTGTAGTTCGTCGGCTTGAATGTACCCGAGGCAGGCGTGCCAGTACTCGGGATCAGGCCGGCTGCCGCATCGTCTAGGGTGTAATTGATGTTTACCCACGCGGTGCCCCCGATCACGTCGGAAAGAAGCGTGAACTTCTGCCCGCCCGGTCCAACGAGGAGCATATCCACATCAGATGGGAATGTGTGGTTGAGTCCCGTAAGATTGACCGTCATTTTTGAGACCGTGCCCGGCACGCCTGAGACATTGATGCTCGATGGATACGGGCTTGCCGGCGCTCCGGTCGATGCTCCCGTTCCAGTGGCCGGTATCACCAAGGCCGTTGAGTTTGAGAACGTCTGGGGCCCACTAGTAGTGCTAGTGCCTAACGGGAAGGTGTAGGTTACTGTACCGAGGTTAACCGCGCCGTCGGCGAGTGCCAGCGTCGCTGTCACGGTACCGCCACAAGTTCCGTTCGCTCTAAAACTAAATGGCTTTGCGACCGCGGCTCCCCCGGCCACGACCACTCCATAATTCTGCTGCGTCGTAAGCGGCGTTATCCCTCCGGTGTTTTGAAGCGTCGCCACCATACTCGCAGTGTTGGCAGTGCCCGTGTTGATGATAGGGAAGTTTGCGGTAACGGTCTCACCTGGGTCAGGGACACCGTTTGGAGGAGTGCCGTTCTCGAACGTTATAGGTGCTGCGCCGCCCGATGCCATCTGGGGCGTGCCCGAAACTCCGCAACAGCTGATGGCCTGTTTTTGGAAATCGAGCGAGACACATCCAACTGTACCCGTGTCGGCCGCTGCATTGTCGCTAACCCGCAGCTTCCACACACCGCTGATGCTCTTGCCGTTGAGGATCGACAGCGGCGACTCAGGTTTGAATGTTCCGGCATATGGCACTGCTCCAGCGGCAATAGTTGTCGCCGCGGAGTCGTCAAAGATCGTTGGCGTGCCGGAGCAATCGTTGATGCCGGAGCCGTAGTTAGCACCCGCTACCCCGGCGCCCGGGCGACGCGTCGCTAGGGGCACGATCGTATTGTCGGGGGCAACCAGCGAGAGATTCAGGTCGCCGTCAAATGTGTGATTGAGCCTTACCTTTACGTTCACATCCGCTACCAAAGACCCGCTCTGAGAGATATTGGGCAGGGGAATGTCGACGGTGGTCACATCCGGAATGGCCGTCGCGATGTTACCGGTCGTTACTGACAGCGGTGTCGCCGCACCGAGCACACCTGTCAGGAATGTGTAAGTCACATTTCCATAATCAGTCGCTCCGTCAGTGAGGTGGAGCGTCGCCGTCAGCGTCTGGCCGCATGTGGTACTCGCGGTGAAGGTGAATGGCTTTGTCACCGCTGCTCCTCCTTGAACCACAGAGCCGTATGTCTGTGCTCCCGAAGGGCTGCTGACACCCCCTGTGGCGAGCAGTGTGCCTATGAGATTCGTTGTCGAAGCCCCGGCACCGCCATTATTGATAACCGGGAGGTTGACCGTCACGGTTTCTCCGGGATCGATCGCACCATTTGCCGGGGCGCAGCTCTCGGCCGTTATACTCGCCGCTCCAGGCTGAGGAATGCTCAATGGGGTCAGAACAAAATTCTGCACGGTGCCGACACCCGTTGTGATGTTCACTCCGGGAGCGGTCGAGGATATGTAGCCGGTTGCCGAGGCAGTGACGTTGTAGGCCCCCGCGCCGATAGGATTCATGCTGTAAGTGCCTGCTGCGGCAGTCTGTTGCTGGTATCCGTTCGCGGCGACGATCGCCCCGTTGATGGGCGTGCCGCCCGCCGAGCTCGTCACCGTACCGCTCAGAGTACCTGTCGGCCGGGCAGGGCAAGGACCAAATTGGAATTTACCCACGCGAGTGTGCCATGTGGCCGAACCTGTCGCGGGATAATATTCTTGCGTGTACCAAAAAGTGCAGTCGTCGACGGGGTCAACGGTCATGTCGCTGTAGTCTCCCCAGCGATTGGATGTACTGGTTTGCACACCGGCACCGGCAATGAGCGTGGCCTCTCCCTGGCCTAAACTGCCCGGAGCGTCTCCCGCGAGACGGCCAGCGTAGCGGATCGACGGAAAGACGGTCGCACTGGACACCGAATAACCAACAGCCTGGCTGCCGGCGTTATTGAGAGCCGTTGACCCCATCCAGCGATTTTCGGTATCGCCGGCGGCTCCGGCCATCGTTCCTTGCTCAAATATGCCCCAGTTGGAGGCCGGATTCGGTCGCTGCAGTTCGTAATAGCGGACACCAGAACGGAACGCCGGATTCACCGCAGCGTTCACCGTGTGCGCCATCACGAGCGACTCGTGGCCCAATGCCACCTGATTGCGATACGCGAGCCGGAACATCAGACGATCAGAAATTACGTCCAGGTTTACGCCTCCCGGAGGTTGCGGAACAATGGCCCGTGAACCCAAGGGAACTTCGCGCGGGTCGAATGCCGCGACAGGCACGTCCGGCTTCGCGGTCAGCGTCGAGTTTGCTGGTGTCGTAAAGTCGGCATGAAAAGCGTACGTCTGGATCCGGTCCGAGTGGCCCGCTCCATATTCGTCAGCGTCGAATTGCGCTATCGTGTTCGGCGTTCCCGCTGGCGGCGGTATGAACCCGTCAAGGTCCGTCGGCAGCATACCGCCATTTAGGCATGCGGCGGGGCAGCCGGCGTTCAGATCGAAATAAATGAAGGTTGCGGTCGGGTCGCCGGCGATCATCTTTTTACGATCGAATGCAAAAGTGCCCGCGCCAAGCGACTGCGTGCCCGCCTGGTCGAATTCGTTATCCGTCATGTAGTAGCCGTCGGGCCACATGCCGAAATGCGGATAGTCGTTAAAATCGTTGTTCGGCATCTTGAAGTCATACAGGTAGTACGCTCCAGTAGGATCGCTGGTCTTTGATATCGCAATGATCTGGTGATTATTTGGATCAGCGACGGACACACAAAACTCTGAGATCAGCCAACGATCCGCGAGCTGATCATAGAGCACAATCGCATCACCGTCGTTGGCGTTCGCAGGCAGGCCGCACGGCCCGGGAAGGGCCGCGAACAGCGAGCCGATGGTCGCAAGATTAACGAGCGGAGTACCCGCCCTGTCGTATATGCGGAAGCCGACGTTGACTGTCAGGACATAATGATTCGGTCCTATTTCGCCATTGGTATCCGGCGGGAGAAATCCTTGCCCAATCGCGACCGTGTCCGGCTCTGAGATACCTTCAAAGGTGAGGCTAGGCGTGGGCATTGACTGCGCAACAAGATCAGAACTGGTGTGAACGCCCTTCTTGCCAGTCTCGGGGACAGCGGCTAGAGCCTCATCCGGTGTGCCGGGTGCGTTTGGGTCGATCTTTCGAATGATCTGTCTATTGAAGCGGTTCTTTTCGTTCTCTTCGCGACTGATCCAGAAATTCCACGGCCGCCTGTTATCGGGGTCTCCACCCAATGCCTCGATCTTGCTGCCCGCGGCACGTTTTGCTTCGAGCATCGCGTTCTCCTCCTTCGCGATCTCGCTGATCGGGCGCGATTCGGCAAACTGCACGGCGCTGCCGCTCTGCGGCGTGAACTTCGGAGGAATACTGATCCGCCCGAGGTCGAACGACGTGCCGCCGATCGCCCGCGAGCCTGAGTCGACGGTGCCGGTCCGTGAGACACGCTGCGACGACACGACTGGGCCGCTCTTCATGTACACGCCCAGGCCGGCTACGGCGCACAGCAGTACGAACAAAAACTTAGATCTTCCGCTCAATAGATTCTTCATTTTAGATCTCGCTTCCACCACACCGATGCGACACCAGAACAAACGCGTCCAGGTCGGATGCTCGAGATGGAATGTCGGGTTGTTTCGTGAGAGTAGATGAAAGCGGACCGAAAGTCAACGAATTAGCGACCCTTGTGCTTCTTAGCCGCCCCCTGGCGGCCGCGGATCGGAAATCTGTTCCGGGGATTTATTTCTCGGGCAAGACTGTCGGCGGGATAGGCCTCCTGCTCGGTGACCTTTGGTTCGGCCGGGGTTGATGCCGTCCCTGCGGCATTTCCGGAGACAGGGACAGGTTCAGGATTATTCTTCTCGTCTTGCATTAAGCTGCGGGCTGAGCTGGTCCAGATGGCGTGCCGTCTGTGGGAGCGTGGTATTCGTGAACGGAAGCAGGTCTTGGCGACGCCTCAAGCGCTGCGTTGATCGCGTCACTGATCCACGTGGAGGGGACGATCTCAAGCTCCGAGCGCACATCCTCGGGTATTTCATCTACGTCGCTTTCGTTTCGCTGCGGCAAAATGATCCGACGAATGCCGGCGCGATGTGCGGCGAGTACCTTTTCCTTAATGCCGCCGACCGGGAATACAAGCCCCGACAGCGTGATCTCACCCGTCATAGCCGTATCGGATCGCACCCGCCGGCCCGAAAATAGCGACGCTAATGCGGACGCCATCGTCACGCCAGCCGAAGGTCCATCTTTCGGTATGGCGCCTGCCGGCACGTGCAAGTGGACGCCATTGTTCTTGATGAGTTCTGCGTCTATGCTGAATTCGCCGGCGTGCGACCACAGATAGCTTCGGGCGGCTTGTGCAGACTCCTTCATCACGTCGCCGAGTTGCCCGGTGAGGGTGAGCCCGGCGCTTCCAGGCAGCATCGTTGCCTCGATGAAAAGCACCTCGCCACCCATCTCGGTCCACGCCATTCCGGTTGCGACACCAGGCGGCAGTTCGCTGCGGGCCTCCTCGGGATAGAACTTCGGCCCACCGATGTACTCCTTGATGTCTTTCGCATCGATGACGACTTTGTCGGTATCGCCCTGTGCCACTTTGAGAGCGACCTTGCGGGCGAGGTTCCCAACAGTGCGCTCGAGTTGACGAACGCCGGCTTCGCGCGTGTACCGTCCAGTGATGAGGTTGATCGCGGCATCGGTGATCTGAAGTTGATCGATCGTGAGGCCGTTCTCGGTGATCTGACGCGGGACGAGGTACTGCTTTGCGATGTTCAGCTTCTCGCGATCGCTGTAGCCTGCGAGCTGGATGATCTCCATTCGATCCCTCAGCGGCATCGGAATTGGCCCAAGCTGGTTTGCGGTCGCTATAAAGAAGACTTTCGAGAGGTCGAATGGCAAGTCGAGATAATTATCGCGAAATGTGTTGTTTTGTGCGGGATCGAGGATCTCGAGCAGCGCCGATGCGGGGTCGCCGCGAAAGTCATTCCCAAGCTTGTCAACCTCATCGAGCATCATCACGGGATTGTTGACGCCTACGCGGCGCAGCGACTGGATGATGCGGCCAGGCATCGCACCGATATACGTGCGGCGATGTCCGCGCAATTCGGCCTCGTCACGCATACCTCCAAGGCTTATACGCTCGAATTCACGTCCCAGAGCCCTTGCGATCGATCGTCCGAGACTCGTCTTACCAACTCCCGGAGGTCCGACAAAACAGATGATGGGACTCTTGCTGTCCGGGCGAAGCTTCACGACGGCGAGCGACTCCAGGATCCGCTCCTTAATGTCCTCGAGGCCGTAGTGGTCCTCGTCTAGAACCTTGCGCGCCTCGTTGAGGTCGAGCTTCTCCGGGCTCGACTTTCGCCACGGCAACTCGAGCACGTATTCGAGGTAGGTGCGAATAACGTGATAGTCCGGCGCTGCCTGCGGCAGGGCCTCCATCCGCTTGAGCTCGCGTGTCGCTTCCTTGCGGACATCGTCCGGCAGGTCCGCCTTGTCCAGCCGCTCGCGAAGCTGCTCGGCCTCAGCCTTTTCGCCCGTTTCGTCCTCGCCAAGCTCCTTCTGGATCGCCTTCATCTGCTGGCGAAGCACGTAGTCGCGTTGCGACTTGTCCATCTCGTGCTGCGCTTCGTTGGCGATCTTAGACCGAATTTGCATGATCTCAAGCTCTCGCGAGAGTGCCGCGTGCGTGAGCGTGAGCAGGCCATCAACCGTCGATGACTCGAGCATTTTTTGCTCGGTCTCCGTCCCGAGATCGAGCACCGAGGCCATAAAATATGCGAGCTGTACCGGATCATTCTGCGAGGTCACTGCGACCCTGATCTCCGGCGGCACTTGCGGCAACAGAGCGAGGGCCTCTTGGATCATCCCCTGGATGTTGCGTTTTAACGCCTCGATCTCCTCGTCGTCTGCACGTCTCAGCGGCGGCAGGACCCGGACCTTTGCTTTGAGGAAAGGCTGCTCCGCCTGCCAGTCAACGATCTCAAAACGGTCGATCCCCTGTACGATCAGCTGCATGATGCCCTCGTTCCGCATCATGCGCTTGATATTCACAAGCGTGCCGATCTTATAGAGGTCTGTCGGCGTGGCGTCGTCGCCGGTGACGTTCTCGGTTCGCGTAGTGATACAGGCGAGGAGCTTCTCCTGTGTTGACAGCGACGACTCAACAGCGCGCGTCGAGCGATCTCGCCCGACCGCTAGCGGCACGACAGTCTCCGGAAAGAGCGTCGTATTCTGCAGCGGTAGAACGGGCAGTTCTATTTCCTGCGGCTCCGTGCCGGCCGCCGCGATCTTTGGGTCGTCCGCCATGATCTATCTCTTTGTCAGCTGGATAAGCAGCAGACCGTCCTCGAAGCTGTGCTCCACTTTTGCCCCGTCGATAGTTGAAGGAAATTTCAAGCTCTTTTCAAAACGGCTGTATGTTATCTCCATCTGATGATAGGTTGCCCCCGCACTACATGATCGATCTTTTCTCGAGCCGGCGATGTAAAGCACATTACCTTGAATGTCGATCTCAATATCCTCCGGAGAGACGCCTGCGAGCTCGACCTTGACGACCCAACCCTCCGGCGTCTGGTAAACATCCGCCGCGGGATACCAGAGTTGCCCCGAGCGCACGTTCTTGGACGAGCCAACGAACTGGAAATGGCGGTTCATGCTTTTTGCCATTATGTGGATCTGATGATCTGGGACCTGCCTATATACGAAATCGCGGGATCACGAATGCCAGATGGTTAGTGTTCAGGTGCGCTGCCAAAAGGCAGGGCCTGAGGAGATCTCCTCCATCGTCTCCGCGATCTCGCGTTCGTCTTCCATTTCCAGCGCGACGTCGGCCATGGCGATTATGCCGGCCAAGGAGCCGTCCTCGTTGACGACAGGCACGCGGCGGACCTGTTTTTCACCCATCAGCCGGACCGCCTCGAATACAAAATCGCATGCCTTAACGGTAAAAAGCTCTGTCGTCATCGCCTCTGACACGGGCGAATCCGGAGCTTTGCCTTCAGAGACCGCCCTAACGACGATGTCCCGATCTGTAACGATACCGACAAGTCGACCGCCGTCGACGATGGGAACCGCCCCCATATCGCCGTCCCGCATAAGAGTCGCAACTTCGCGCAGCGATGCCTCCCGTGTGGCGGTGCGCACGTTTTTCGTCATGATCTCGCGACACTTCTGTCGCGTTTGTGCTGACGAACCCACCTCGCTCATTGAATGTCTCCTTAATGTATTTTCGGCGAGGGACGATAATAAAGCAAGAAATGCCCTAACGAACCAGCGGAGCCACCTTGTGGCTAAAGGCGAATGGCAGTCGATCTTTGCGCAAGACTTCAGTGCGGTTAAGGGCAAATAGGTCGGTATTCTCCTCAGGCCCGTAGACGGTCGAGAAGCCGGCGATGTAGCCAGCCTCGATCACCATTTGCCTGACGGGAACCGTGAAAAAACCTGCCGGGTACGCAAATACGGAGCATTCCTTTTGGAGCACCTCCTCAATGGCGGCTTTGGACCCAAAGATCTCCCGCCGGGCTTCATCTTCGCTCACCTGGTGAAGAAGAGCGTGGCTCATACTGTGGGAGCCGAACTCGATCCCCGCTCCAGACATCTCCCTCACATCGTCCACAGACATGTGCTCGCGAGGACCTTCGCCCTCGGCCGTTACGCGAGCGCTAGTTTTCCCGAGCATCTCGGGGACGATGAAGATGGTGGCGGGAATACCGTACCTTTTGAGCAGCGGGAATGCGTTGGTGTAGTTGTCTTTCCACCCGTCATCGAATGTAACGGCGACCGTTCGGCTCGGTAAGCTGCCATTCAACAAGTAATGCCTCACCATGTCGGATGCGCTCAGGAATGATGTCCCTTTACGCAAAAGAAATTTAAGCTGCCTCTCAAAAACGCGCGAAGGTGTGAATGCGCCGCGCACCTTTGCATCCGGCGATGGATGGTCGATCTTGTGATAGAGGAGGAATGGTGACGTCAAATATTTGTCGGCTCAAACAGGGTGATGTCCGAATCGCCTCGCGTCAGAAACCAGTTGTTGATGTTGCAAAGCTCCGCCTTGTGTTCCGGCCCGTTGACCATCATTTCGAGGCGACTGGAGCTCCTGACAAAACCAAAGTTTTTGATCACATCAGTTATCAGCGGATCGATAATGTCCGTAACTATACTACCGACACGGCGATCAATTGCACCGTTCACGATATACGCAAAAAGTGCGTCAACAGTGGTCTCCGGGTGCGACGGATCGTAGCAAAGGTCGCTGATCGATAGTTTGTCGACGGCTCCGGCGAGGTTGGCCCTTCGCTCGTAGGTGACCGCATACCCGCAGAGGGTGTCGCCGTCAAAGCAGCCAAGGACATTGAATTTTTTCCCCGGCTGTTGCCTATACAACCAGTCAAGCATCGCCGACGATCTGGTTACCGAACATCGCCATTGATCACGAGCCCTAAGCCAGAATTGATCGAATGATGCATCGAACCCATCCAACTGACGCACCGTAACAGAGCGCAACGTGCGATCCCGCCGCCGCCAAGGGCTGAAAGCTGCATTCACTATGGACCGGATCGGACGGATCTTGCCCAACTCCCGAACCGCCTCGCCCGGGTACAACAGCTTTGCAAAGCGCGGGACCCGCGGAAAGACACACCAGCCAAAATTTGACACCATTCGGCTCGAGTACTGACGGTCCGTTGCGATGCCAAGGCCGTATTCGTAGCACTTCCCTAGCTCGTCAAAAAGCTTCCGCATCACGCCGCGACGTCTCATCTCCGCCGTCACTACGACGTCGACGAACCACGACGCCTTTACCGCGTGTCCCGCGACATTAAGTTCGATAGGATGCGCGTTAACTTGTCCGACGATCTTGTCATCGCACCGAGCCAGCCAAACTGGCACCAGACCCGGGTCAGCGTTTGGATTTTTTAGGAAGTGCCACCTCCAATATTCCTCATCGCTTTTGCGAGGATCGTCTGGGAATGATGCTCGATTAAAGTCGAGGACCTCCTCGAGGTCCGCGATATCCATTCGGCCGCATGTGATCGGAAGATCTGTTGGCAAGGATAATGTTTAGGACGATTCGGTGAGGGTGATCATCCGCTGGAGTGCGACATTGGCCCAGTACTTGGTTTCAACGTCCACGACGATCTCATTCACGACGTTATCATCGGTGAGGTTGTCGATCGCCCACGCGAGGTTTTGTGGCGCGATGCGGTACATCGTCGCGCACATACAGAGATCCGGTGCGAGCAGGCGAATGTCCTTGTCAGGAAATCGCTGCTGCAGCCTGTTCACGAGATTGACCTCCGTGCCGATCGCCCATTTTGAGCCCGCAGGCGAATTTTCCACGGTCTTGATAATGAATGAGGTCGAGCCGTCGAGATCGCTCTTCTCGACGACCTCTTGCGGACATTCCGGATGGACGATGACCTTCACCCCCGGCACGTCCGCACGCACCTTATCGACGTGCCAGTCCTTGAAACGGCCATGCACCGAACAATGGCCGCGCCAGAGGATCAGCTTCGCCTCGCGCAACTGCTCCTCTGTGTTGCCGCCGAGCTCCAGATGCGGATTCCAGAGGACCATCTTGTCGAGCGGTATACCAAACTTCGCTCCCGTGTTCCGCCCCAGATGCTGGTCCGGGAAAAAGAACATCTTGTCGAACTCTTTTAGGTATATATCAAAAAGCGGAATGGCGTTCGACGACGTGCAGACAACGCCCTCGTTGCGGCCGCAAAACGCCTTGATCGCGGCAGACGAATTCATATACGTGATCGGCGCAACCCGCTGCTTCAAAACACCGATCTCGCGAAGCTGCTCCCACGCGTCCTCGACCTGGTCTATCGTAGCCATGTCAGCCATCGAGCAGCCCGCACCAAGATCCGGCAGTATCACACGCTGATGATCTTTTCCGAGTATGTCGGCCGATTCGGCCATGAAATGCACACCGCAAAAGACGATGAATTCGGCATCTGTCTTTGAAGCCATCACCGAGAGCTGATAGCTGTCACCGGTCAGGTCCGCATGCTTGATTACGTCGTCGCGTTGGTAATGGTGACCGAGGATAACCACGCGCGGCCCAAGCTCTGCCCGTGCAGCCTCGATCCGCTCCGAGATCTCGGCGTCCGGCATGACGAGGTAATCTTCCAAAACTTGTGCTCTCTCTACCGCAACCAACATGGGATACACCTGCTAGAAAAATGATGTCACGTTGCGTTTGCTTGGGCAAGATGTGTCCGCCGGGCCGAAAGCGGTTGACAAGCCTCTTATTCAGCGCGTAAGGTAAACATGGGCGGTAAACAAGGTTTAACGTCCAAGCTCACCCACCCCAATTCACTCTACTCAGAATACGCGCGTTCCGCGTCTGCTCTACGAGCCTGCGAAGCTCTACTTCCGAGCTGCCGACGTGGAATGATGCCCCCGAACTATGAGTTTTACGATCTTACCCGTCGCCACCCGATGGCGCGTATTGACACTTCGACATGTCCTGATCTTGGTGAGCACCCTTGCTCTTGCGGCTACGCTGGCGTTTCAGCTTTGGGAAGTCGCTGCGCGTCGAGTTGAGGCGTCCCCTGTGTCGCCTGCAGCTGCAGGTATTACACTCACGCCTATAACGTGGAATGTCATCGGGCTCGACAGCAACAGCCCCGCGACTGGTCCTAACCGTTTCCCGGTCGCTGCGCGAGTATGTAATACGGGGACGATCGTCCTCGCCAATGTCGTCGCTAACTTCAACTGGGATTCAGCCAACGCTAACATCAACCTGCGCAGCGGATCGCTGTCTACCGTCTCGCTCGGGTCGATCGCTGCGGGCAGTTGCTCGGATGCTTATTTTGAGGCTGAGGTAACGCAGGTTCCGGGTGCGTACAACACCGCACGGGGCTTCCACATCAGCGCATTGGATCCCGGCTCGGGTGTAAGCGCAAGCACTCCTCTAGGTCGCGAGCTATACGTTGAGCACCTGATCTCGCAGAACCGCAACGGCATTGATGATGTAAAGCTCAACGGTGCGTCGGTTCCCGCGGGAGGAGCGATGACGTTGATGGTCGGGAATACCTATGCCATCGAGCTCGACGGCCATACCGCGACTCAGGGCTATAACCAGCTCGAGGGCTTCATCAATTTTCCGAATACAATATTTCAGGTCCTCGGGGTAAACACGACCTATTCCGCAAACAGCTCTCCATACGTTGCTTCGCCCGCAAAGCAACTGTATGCGAATAGCTGCCTCTGGGACGATGACATGAATAGCCCAAACTACCGCTCCTGCATCGGTGGCGATGGTAAAGCGGGCGGCACGGTCATCACGACCTATACCGTGAAGATCCTGAGCGGTGGTGGCACGAGCCAAACCCTCAATACGCTGCTCTCTGATTTCTCAGGCAGCAGTTATCACTACAACGCTGATTTTTCGGCCGCGGCTCGCATAGCGAATATTGTCAGCCCCGCCGCGACCACGATCACAAAGTCTTTCACACCCAGGGCGATATCTCCCGGCGGCACCTCCGCATTGACATTCAAGCTCTTCAATCCCACCACCGAGATCTTGAATAGCGTGAATTTCACCGACGTCTTCCCCGCGGGACTGGCTGTCGCGACTACTCCGGGCGTTTCATACAGTGGGTGCGGAGCGGGCAGTTTTACCCCGACGCCACTTTCCGGCGCGACGTCGCTGACGTTCGCGAATGCGACGATCGCACGTAACAGCAGTTGTACGATCAGCCTAAACGTGACCGCGGCTTCCGCTGGTACGTACGTAAATACGACAGGCCACCTTTTCATCAACACATCCGTTGATACCGGCAACGTTGGTCAGGACACGCTCATTGCCTCGTCTGCAGCCGCATGCACACCCGGACAGTCGCTGGCGACGTGGACGATGCCGACGTCGGGACAGGGCAGCGGAGGACCGCCGCCACCTTTTACCACCAAGTCAGCGCGAGTGTCTTCCGTCACGGCGTCGACAAGCGCCGGAATGGCAACGTCGATCGTTACCGGCGGCAATCCCACAAATGCTTGGGGCGGACAGGGCTTCGCGAAGACTGGAACCTTAACCGGTGACTCGACGCCTTACTTCCAATTCGCGGTTGACTCGAGCAACTTCTCAAATGTTGCGATCGCATTGGACTACTCCCGAGATCCAAACTGGGGCACGGGAGGCGCATCGACGCCGACGATGAATATATATTCGAGCACGACCGGCGCGGTCGGCTCGTTCACGCTGGTCGGCACGAGCTCAAATCTTCTGCAGACATACCAGACCATAAGCAATATCACGGCTGCAGCGACAGGAGCCGCGACAACCTATTTCCGGATCAATGGGATCGGTGCAAACAACACCAACGCCGCGACGTTTTTCCTCGACAATGTGACCGTGACGGGCTGCGGTCTGCCGCAGGCTGCGCCGACGCTCGCGAAGTCTTTCTCGCCGACGCAGGTAATCAAGGGAAATAATTCGACACTCACATTCACACTGAACAATACTGCCGGGGGTAATCAGGCACTCACCGGGCTAGCGTTCACCGACGTCCTGCCTCTGGGACTCTCTACCACAGATTCATCGAGCGCACAGTGCGGCGGTACTGTCACGACGACGAGCGCGACCCGCACAATAGCTTTCAGCGGCGGACAGCTCGCATCGGGGACAAGCTGCAACTTTAGTGTGCCGGTAACCGGAACTACGGAGGGGAACTACACTAACGTCACCGGCTTTGTCTCCTCGAATGAGACAGGTGCCACCACGAGCTACGCTACAGCTCCGCTCAGTGTCGTCGCACCGCCCTCGCTTGGTAAAGCATTCGCTCCCGCCGCGGTCTTGACCGGGGGCAGTTCGACCCTTTCGTTTACGATCAGTAATCCCAATCAGTCGAACTCACTCAGCGCGATTGGCTTTACAGATCCACTGCCTTCCGGTGTGACGGTCGCGGCGAGCGCCCCGGCTTCCGTTTGCGGTGGAACTCTCACGAGGACCGCTCCCAGCTCAATATCCTTCAGCGGCGGCAGTCTCCCGGCGAATGCATCGTGCACAATCAGCGTACCGGTTACGGGCGTGACAAGCGGTACGAAACTGAATACCACAACCGCCGTCACCTCTCTTGAGGGCGGTGCCGGCAACGCGGCTTCGGGGACGTTGGTAGTAAATTCAGCAACGGCCGACGTCGACCTGACAAAACAAGTTTCGACGGATGGCACCCACTGGGTAAAATTCTCACCTGTCGCTCCCGGCGGTAACGTCTATTACAGATTTACGCTCTACAACGGCGGCGACGTTCCGCTCAG
>JBJMGO010000093.1:0-8601 GCA_045807825.1 Pyrinomonadaceae bacterium
TGGGGGCCATATCACTGGCCTGCCTTATGTGCGGGGTGTCCTTTGTTGCGGGTGGGACCGGGCCATACGGTGACAGAGCGGGCTGGCTTGAGCGCGGAGGCACTTATTCATCGCTGTCAACGGACGACTTTCCCGAAGCCTTTGTCACCGAAGTAACCATCGTGCCCACGCCGACAGACGGCGGAATCCGCGAGGTGGTGCCGGATAAGTATCGCTCAAGATACGACGCGTGGAAGCAGGAGCTTCTCTCGACTCCATTTGGCAAAGACCAGTGGGAGAACTATGCCCTTGACAAGAAATTTGTGCTGACCATCGTGGTGTCTCAGGAAAAAGGCAAGGGAGCCGGAACCGACAAACTCGAGTGGGACGACAAGGGCAACCTCGTCGGTGCCACTGTCACACTGGGCAGCGAGATAGATACGGGCTATCCCGCACCGATATACTATCCGGTGCTCAATTCACTCTCATCCGATCAAAAATATTCGGTCAACGGGCATATTCTTGCAGCGACGAAGTTTGTGCACGAGATCGGGCATGTGAACCAGGCAAAGACGGCCAGCGTGAGCCTTATCCAGCTGCAAAACCGTCTGATCCCGCAGTACAACTCGATCATGCTGAAGAATGGATACAACGGCAGCGATAAACGGCTCCAAGACATTGCTACACAAATGCACGGAACGCCCCTCGAGATCTGGGAAGCGCGAGAGTACGCGAGCGAGGTGAACGCGATGCTCTACTTAGCCTCTCGTATTCAGCAGGAGGAATTCTACTGTCATGTTTTCAAGAAGATGCGGACGAACGTCGAATCATACGCTCCTGAATTTGAAGACCGCTTCCTTGCACACACGGAATTCTCCTCATCGCCTTGTTGGCGGTGAGAGTTGGTTCTAACCGATCCGGGCATCTCGGACAACACGGGCAAATTCCCTGGCCCTCTCGGTGATCACATGAGGTTCACCTGCCCTGATCGCATTTACATCCACGAGATCCGTTCCCACGCCGAGCGCGGCGGCACCTGCCGCAATGAATTCGGCAGCAGTCTTTAGAGAAACGCCGCCGGTGGGGATCATCTTGATGTGCGGCAGTGGGCCCTTCAGGTTCTTCAGATAGCTAGCGCCGCCCAGTGACCCACAGGGGAAGATCTTCACGAAATCGGCCCCGGCACTCCAGGCGGTAACTACCTCCGTCGGTGTCATTGCTCCCGGCATGACCGGAGCACTGTAACGTCGGCACAATTCGATGGTCTTGAGATTTAGGGCGGGACTCACGATGAATCGTGCTCCGGCGAGAAGGCACGCCCGAGCTGTCTCTGGATCGAGCACCGTACCGGCGCCGACGAGCACTTCGTTCCCGTACTTGTTTGAAACGGCCTCGATCACACGAACTGCGCCGGGCACTGTCATCGTTATCTCGAGAACGTTGATGCCACCTTCGCGTATTGCCTCGATAGCCTGCATAGCCTCATCCGACGACCTGGCACGAACCACGGGCACGATGCCGATCTCCTCTATCTGCCTGATGATCTCGTTTCTGTCCATTTATTAGCGAGCGACCCTCGCTCCGCCTCCTTTCATCACACGCTCAACGTCTGCCAAACCTACGGTAGTCGTGTCTCCCGGGGTCGTCATCGCCAGTGCACCGTGTGCGGCACCGCAATTTACGGCCCACTCCGCGTCAAGACCGCTCAAAAATCCATAGATCAGACCAGACGCGAATGAATCCCCTCCGCCGACACGATCATATATCTCAAGGTTCTCACGGAGGGAAGCCTGGTAGAGCTTACCGTCAAGAAAGCAAACCGCTCCCCAATCGTTGATAGACGCGGTCTTTGCATTACGGAGTGTCGTGGCTACGACAGAAAAATTCGGGTGATCGGCGACCGCTTTGCGGATCATTTTCTCAAAATTGGTCACGTCCAATTTCGAATGATGCTCGTCCTGGCCCTCCACTTCGTAACCGAGGCATGCGGTGAAATCTTCTTCATTACCGATCATCACATCCACGTAGTTCGCCAGATCGCGATTGACCTCCTGCGCTTTTGCCCGGCCGCCGATGGAACGCCATAACGAATCCCGATAATTAAGGTCGTACGAGATGATCGTGCCGTGCTTCTTGGCGGCTTCCATCGCTTCTTTAGCGACGTCGGGCGTTGTCTCGGATAGGGCGCAAAAGATGCCGCCGGTGTGGAACCATCGAGCGCCTTCTCGTCCAAAGATCTCATCCCAATCGATTTCACCGCGGCCAAGCTGCGAGACCGCCGTGTGGCCTCGATCGGAACATCCAAGAGCGGCTCTCACGCCAAACCCTCGCTCGGTAAAGTTCAGACCATTGCGAACGGTCCTGCCGACACCATCGTACTTGACCCATTTCACATGAGACTGGTCGACGCCGCCCTGATAGATCAGGTCCTCGACCAATCTGCCCACGGGATTGTCGGCAAGTGCCGTGACGATGGCGGCGCGCTGGCCAAAACACCTCTTCAACCCGCGTGCGACATTATATTCGCCACCGCCCTCCCACACTCGAAAGTTCCGCGCGGTGTGTATGCGGTCGTCACCGGGATCGAGCCTGAGCATCACTTCGCCAAGGCTTACGATATCCCATCGACACTCTTCCTTAGATTTGATCTTGAGCATGTTCAATATTTGTCAGCGTCCCATCCAGCCGCCGTCAACGACCATGATGTGACCGTGCATATAATCGCTGGCGGAGGATGCCAGGAACACCGCGGCGCCGGCGATGTCTCCCGGAGTGCCCCATCGGCCGGCGGGAACGCGATCCAGGATCTGCCGGTTTCTCGTTTCGTCTGCCTGCAGCGCAGCCGTGTTCTTCGTCGAAATATAACCGGGAGCAATGGCATTCACATTCACGCCTTTCGCCGCCCACTCGTTCGACAGCACCTTCGTCAGACCGGCGACACCTGATTTTGAAGCAGTATAAGCAGGTACGGTTACGCCGCCCTGAAACGATAGCAGCGACGCGATATTAACGATCTTGCCCGCACCTCGGGCGATCATTCGTCGACCGGCCGCCTGCGAAAGGCGGAACACACTCGATAGATTCGTTTCGACAACAGCAGTCCAGTCGTCTTCTGAATAGTCGACCGCCGGAGCCCGGCGGATGGTCCCGGCGTTATTGATCAGGATGTCGATTTCACCCAAGGTGTCGACACACTCCTCGACAATGCGGGCGGGGATATCGCGATCGCTAATATCACCAGCGAGGGCTACGGAGCGTCGGCCTACCGAATTGATGGTCGAGCAAGTATATTCCGCTTTACCCGCTGATCGGGCGTGGCACGCAACATCGGCACCGGCCTCTGCGAGTGCGATAGCGATTGCCTGACCGATACCGGACGAAGCTCCCGTAACAAGGGCTACCTTGCCGTCAAGTTTAAAACTGTCGAGGATCACTTTTGCGACGCTTCGAGCCCGGAGCCCTTTTGGGCGTATTCCGGCTGCACATTTACAACGCCGAACTGCCTGTCTTCACCCTCGCGGATAGCGGCCATCATCCACAAGAAGTTGATCGATCCACCGGGGGCCGCGACATTCGGGTGATAGCCCTGAGGCATCAAAACGACGTCACCCTCGCGAACTACTTCAACTAATTCGGGCTGATCGAGATCCGTGTAGACCAACTGCAGTCCCCACTGAGGCGCTGGCATGTCGATGTAGAGATATGCCTCCTCTAGCATCTCCTGGTGCTCATGCGGCGGGAAGGATGTCCAGTTGCCGTCGGACGAGAATGTGACGCCCGCCATGATGCGACCAGCCTCGACGTTCTTGCCTAAAAGGATGTTCAGATCGCGCTCGATGGGCGGCTTTCCGGCCATGAAGTGAAGGGCAGGATCGCGTCGTACCTCTTCGAATGAAACGAACTGCAGCGGATACTTTTGTTCGACCGGCGCGGCAACTTCGGCCAGGTCGCAGTCCTGGGTTGTCGACACGGTGACGGTTGAATCCCGCGGAACGTAAAGCGAATCGTACCTGCTGAGGTCGAACCTGCTTTCACCCACCTGAACTTCGGCCGCACCATTCAGGCAGATCAAACCGGTCTCGCGCTCAGCCGTCTCAAAACCCACTGGCGCATCCCCCGACTTGATAATGATCCTGCCGTAGTAGAGGTGTCGTGATGCCGTTTCGCCGGGTTTAACCGAGATCGTACGCCCCGGCTTTTTGTGAGTCTCTTTGACGACGCATGTCTCGCGTCTGATCGGCTCCAATGCGATCTGCTGTTTCATAGGTCTATAGAGAAACTGTTTGCTCAGCCCAGAATTGAAACTCCCTGTGCTTTAGGATCTCCGCCTTTGCCAGCTCTTCTCCGCTGGCGACGCGAACTAAATGGTCGAATACGCGCGTTCCGACATCAGGGATCGACTCAGTACCCTCGATCACGTTTCCGGCCGAGATGTCGATATCCTGTGCCATGCGCTCGAATACGCGGTTATTCGACGCCAGCTTTATGACCGGAGCGATGGCGTTACCGATCGTAGTACCGTTGCCGGTCGTGAAGATGACCGCTGTGGCACCCGCCGCAACAAGACCGGGAGTCGATTCCTGATCGTAACCCGGACCCTGCATGAGATTGACACCGCGCTTTGTTGGGACCTCGGCATACTCGATACAGTCCTCGATGCGTGTCGTGCCCGCTTTTGCGATCGCTCCAAGCGATTTGATCGTGATGTTGAGCAGACCGCCGGCTTTATTACCCGTGCTCGGGTTCTGGTTTAGGACAGCTCCAAACTTTGAAGCGTATTCCTTGTACCAGTCGACCATTCGGAAGATCTTTCGGCCGATGCCTGCGTCCTTGGCTCGCGAGGCAAGGACATGCTCCGCGCCGCAGAATTCAGGCACCTCGGTGATCAGCACCGTACCACCGCTTCGCACCAATAGGTCTGAACAGTACCCGAGAGCCGGGTTTGCCGATATTCCGGAAAATCCGTCCGAGCTGCCGCATTTCACCCCGAGCACAAGCTCGCTCACCGGCACGTCCTCCCGAACTGAATGGTTTACTTCCGGCAGCATTTCCTCAACGTATTTGAGCCCGAGCTCGATCGCAGCCTGCGTCCCGCCGACGTCCTGAATACCGATCTTGTAGACCGGCTTCTGGATCGGCTTCTCCCGCTTTGTAAGGTACTTTTCTACAAATCCGAGGTTTGTTTTTTCGCAGCCGAGATCGATCAGGATCACGCCGCCGACATTCGGATGATCGGCATAATTCGACAAGGTGCGCATCATCAGGTCGAGATTCGAGCCATCCTGACAGCCGCAGCCTTTGTTGTGAGGGATCGCAACCACCCCGTCGACGTTGGGATATTTCTCTCTCTTGTACTGGATAAACTCGGCCATCATAGCGATCTGCACAGCCTCATGGCTCGCGCACATCGACGTTGGCACGATCAGCACGAAGTTCCTCGTGCCTACGCGCCCATCAGGCCGACGAAAGCCCTGAAACGTCGCGACCTCGTCTGCCGCAAGGTAGTCAGGTGCGGCGTTCTCCAGATCCTCGTGAAGGTCACGCACCACCGGAACGTCATCGGTCATGTTCGAATGAATGATCCATTCACCCTTGTGTATACCCAATGATGTACCGATCGGTTGTCCGTACTGCCGAACAAATTCACCCGCTGGGATATCTCGAATAGCGAACCGATGACCTAAAGGGACCTCGGACGCCAACGTTACGAAACTCCCGCCCGGCAACTCTAAATGGAGACCTTCTTTTGTCGCGCTCTTTACCACGGCGACGTTGTCCAGATCGTTGACGATTATCGCGACTTCGCTGATTGGTACAGCGGTTGTTGGTAAGGCATCGAGCATAGCTTTACAGAAGGTCCGGCAGAACGAACGATGTCACATCCGGATGAAGTCGGATCCACAGGCCGGGGTTCTCGTCCAATTGTGCCGCACGCTCAGCCGGATCGAGCGAGATCTCGGTCTTAAGGAGACGAGCAAAACTCTCACGCTTTGCCGGAGCGGTCGAGGCATCGACGATCGACTGCACGATCTTGCGTGCCCCCAGTATCGCGGCAGGTCCAAGCGTGAGGATCTGGCTCGCCCGCCTGCATTCCGCCTCATCAGATGGCGAGATCACGCTCCCGCCGACCTTGAACTTAGTAATGTGATGTTCGAGTATGCTCTCGGAGATCGGGATCAAGCCTGCGACGTCAGTTTCTCTCGCACCGGCGTTCGGCTTGATGTAGCAGAGGTGCGAAGTACCGTTCGCCTCAGGACCGAGCCCGAGGAAGAACAGATCGATACCGCCAAGGCTCTCCAGCTTTTCAATATACGAAAGCAGACCGCCTTCCAGATCTCCCGTATCCGTCTGCATCGAGGTGAAGCTTTTGACCTTTCTGAAGAACGCGTCACCCAACAGCCGCTCAAAATCGCGCACGAAACTTAGGCCGTTGTTCATCCGCATTGGCCCAAGCGCATCCTGAGTAAAGACGTGCAGCCGGCCGAGCATCTCGTCGATGCTGCCGTCGAGTGCCTTCTCGGAAATGATGCGGTACATCGCCTGAGCCCCGCGGCCTCCAAGAAGCACGATCACCACGTCGTCGTCCTTCTGCTCACAGTAGGCCACCAGCTCTTGGTACATCGCACGCCCGACGGCATGTTCGTCATCCAGGACGTTGTAGCGAAACTCCCCGACGGCCTTTATCGGGTAAGCCGCCGCGCGCTTCTCCAACCAGACGTTGGTGCCCTCTCGACGAGCTTCGATCACTTTGTGTGTGCCGGCTTCCATATCTCTGCAATTGGTTGCTAACCATGATGATTGGTTTTACCAATTTTAGCAAATCCGAAGCCTCGTCCTCAACAATGCGGAGAGCGGTTTTCGCCATAAATAGCAGGAGATGAGAGGTACCACCGCATACCTTGACAACGCTTTCGGTTTCAACGACACTTTGAGACAATTCTACAAAATGGTAATACCTTTGGGTGCTGTTTATGGGTTTCACAGGTTTTGATCTGACGGGTCGGACGGCTGTCGTGATCGGCGGAACTTCCGGGATCGGCAGAGCTATTGCCCGAGGCCTTGCATCAGCCGGGGCCGATGTCGTGTGTTCATCGCGGGGAATGGACCAGGTCGAATCTGCGTCTGTGGAGATAGAGGCACTTGGACGCAGGACGATAAGGTGCGTCTCCGACGTGTCAGATCGCGGCTCTTTGGGACGCTTGCTCACGGAAACAGTTGACGCGTTTGGAAAAGTAGATATCCTGATCAACTCTGCAGGCCGCACCAGGCGCGAACCTACACTCACTCAAACGGAAGAGAACTGGAACGCTATCCTGGAAACAAACCTCACTGGCACGCTCCGGTCATGCCAGGTCTTCGGGGCACACATGATCGAGCGTGGCTACGGGAGGATCGTGAATATCGCCTCTCTCTCCACCTTCGTATCGCTTTTTGAAGTGGCCGCATACTCCGCCAGCAAGGCCGCGGTCGCGTCTCTTACAAAATCGCTCGCCATCGAATGGGCAAAACTCGGTGTAAACGTCAACGCCATTGCTCCGGGTGTATTTCGCACGGCATTGAATCAAAAGTTGCTGGACAAGACACCGCGGGGGCAGGAATTCCTCACGCGAACGCCGATGGGCCGTTTCGGCCAGGTGGAGGAACTCGCCGGGGCGGCCGTTTTTCTCTCGTCCGACGCCGCGAGCTATGTGACAGGTGAAGTACTCGTAGTAGACGGCGGCTTTCTCGCGAGCGGCGTTAATCAATAAAAATTCCCATACTTCTCGTGAACCGCGAGCTGGAAATAAAAACCGGAAGACTTGTTGAGATGCTGGCGACGAATGGCTTCGCCGGCGTGTTGCTCAATTCGCAGCATAACTTCGCCTGGCTGACTGGCGGTGCATCGAACGGGATCGACAGCAGCCGCGACAACGGAGCCGCGTGGCTATTTGTTACCTCGACTGGGAAACGGTATCTGCTCTCAAACAACATCGAGACCAATAGAATGCTCTCCGAGGAGCTGTCGGGGACTGATTTCGAATCTGTCGTCCTGCCGTGGCAGATCGAGAAAGGATCACCATCTGCCATTTACGACCACGCTGCTTCGCTCGTTCCCGCGGGAAGCACTCTCGCCTGCGACATTGCAGTGCCAAACGCACATCCGGTCGAGCGACTCATTGCAAATTGTCGCTACGAGCTGACGCCAGACGAAGTCGATCGCTATCGCGCATTAAGTAAGGATGCGGCTACCGCTCTCGGGGATATCAGCACCGAACTCTCACCCGGGTTGACCGAAAGGCAAATAGCCGCTCGCGTGCAAAACGCACTGGCTGAGTTTGATATCACTCCCATCGTGTTGCTCGTTGGCGCGGACGAGCGACTCGAGAGCTATCGACACCCCGTTCCGACCGCGAACATGTGGAAAAGGAACTTGCTCATAGCCGTATGTGCTCGCCGCGGAGGTCTGATCGCAAGCCTGAGCCGTATCATCTGCGCCGGTGAGGTCCCGACTGAACTTCAAAGCCGTACAGAGGCCGCTGCCTATGTTAATGCAAAGCTCCGCTCGGCTGCTGTGCCAGGCGCCGCGGCTGCAGACCTTTACGAAGTGGCGCGCGAGGCATACTCGCGGGTTGGATTCGAGAA
>JBJMGO010000094.1:0-6134 GCA_045807825.1 Pyrinomonadaceae bacterium
AAAACTTCGGGTCGGTAAGGCCACGCAGGAGCTGTCGGGGAAGAATCCTCCACTCGTTGAGGTCTCTTCCAGATTTCGCAATAACGCTCCGTTGTGGTTTTACGTCCTGGCCGAAGCTCAGCAGGCGTTTGAAAATAATTCGACGCCGATCCGGCTGGGTCCGGTGGGAGGTCGAATCGTCGGCGAGGTGATCGTCGGCCTCCTCCTCGGAGACGATCACTCGTTCCTCCATAGCCCGGGATGGACCCCGCTGACCGAATTCAACGGTGCGAAGTTCGATATGGCTGAACTGATCCACCAGACCACAAGCCGCTAGCGGCTACCCGTGGCCCTATGGCATTATCGCGGGCCACTGTTAATTATTTTGTCGGCAGCTCGATCCGCGAGGGCGGCGATCGTCATAGACGGGTTTGGCCCGACCGGGCCCGGAATGATCGAGCCGTCGGCGACGAATAGGTCTTCGTAGCCAAAGACCTGACCGAACGAGTCCACCACGCCGTCTTCAGCGCGATTCCCCATCGGGCACCCGCCAAGCGGGTGTGCGGTCAGCACTTGGTGCAAATAACGATATGAGGGATTGTCGAGGAATTCGGCATCTAGAGCGTCGGCAATCGCACGAACTACTCGTCGGACTCGATCGTAGTACGCTCTCGATCTGTCGAGCGTCCAATCGCAGTTAAGATGGCGACCGTCAAACGTCAGCCTGCCAGTCGGAAGATCGCGACCCATTGCCAGAACCGGTAGAGAAGACGCCGATCTCGATCCGTCCCCGATCAGACTTGAGAGCTCGGAACCGAGATCCGCATCTCGATTTAGGCCGAGTCTGTACATCAGAAATCGCTTCGTAAACAGTCCCGCTCTTCTCAAGACGCTGGCGAACCCGGTAAGCTCCGAAGCCCAGCCAGCCAGGTATGGGTAACCCCCGTCCTGGACATAGAAGCCGCGTCCCTGGTCGCCAAGTCCATCGAGCGTGTCACCTAGTCGGATAGCGCTCGTGATCACTGGCCCAAAGGACGGATCGAGTCGCCTTGGCGTCGACTTCCCGGATACGTCAATCCGGCTATTGACGATAAACGAGAGAAGGTCCCCGTTGACGGAGAACCGGGACCCCAGTAATCCGCTGATCTCAGGAACCGCTGACCTATTCTTCAAGAGCAGATAGGGTGTGCCAAACGTACCCGCCGAAAGGATCAGGCGGTCGCAGGTTACGCGTTTGAGTGGAAACAACCTTTCATCTCGAGTGTTGGCCCGCTTGCCCTCCCATTCCCCAGGGACGTGCTGAACGTACGATACACAATAGCCTCCGCTTTCACGCCTTTCGAATGAACGAACTTCGCATAGTGTGCGAATATCGGCGGGTATTTGTTGGCGAACGGCCGCGCTGAGATAGGTGTAGTCGAGGGTGTTTTTGCTCCCAGTGTTGCATCCCAGATCGCATTCGCCGCAGAGCACACAGGTGTAGCGGGTCTTACCATGATAGTTGGGGTGATCCTCGATGATCGGTTCACCGACGGCTGGTCGATTATTGACGTCATCAGGGTTGTCCGGGTCTCCGACATGTCGTGTCCTGAAGCTTACGGCCAAATTCAGCGGGTGCCACGCGGAGTCCCAACCGGGATTCTGGACCTTAACAGCCTCAGCGGCCTCGATCATGGCCAAAGTCTTTGGCGTTTTGTCGAATGGAGCGAAATCGATCGGGTACCGCTGGATGTTCAGCTTTTCCGCCACTCGATCATAATGGGGGTCAAGATCAGCCCTTGTTACCGGCCAGTTCTCGTAGCCACCTCCCGGACCCTGATTCCGCACGAACCATTTCTCATCCTTGCGAATGATCACATTCGCATAGATCAATGAGCCTCCACCAAGACCACTCGAGACGACGGCACCGGAGCCCTTAAACGACCAAACGTTGTAGAGACCATAGAGCCCTTTGCTCGGGTCCCAGAAGTTGCGCGCGGTCTTGTATGGATCGCGCGGAAAAGAAAAAGGCGGATACGTCTTTCCCCTTTCGAGAAGACACACTCGAAATCCCGCTTCAGCCAGGCGATATGCCATGACGGATCCGCCAAAACCTGAACCAACGATAACCGCGTCAAAATGTTCGTCCATAACTTCTTACTTTCGTCCGGAAGATTTGGCGCTATCAATTAATCGATCGAGAGCGTCCGGCACGAACCGTTCCGCAAATCCGGCGATAAAACACCACACGATCAGCAATGCATAGTCGCGTCCGGCGCCGGGTCCTGAATGAGCGAGGAAGTCCAGAACATTCTCGCCCTGTTGAGGCACAGGCTTTGGCGTTGGCGTTGGCGTCGCTTGGGTTTTCTTTGGATCGCTTGGCGTGCTATCGGGCACCGCTCCGGACTCGGCAAGCGTCGTTGCTGGGGGTTGGTTCGAGGCTGTGCTGAACGCGCCGGCGGGCGTGTATATCGTGGGGAAGAAACTCCCGGATAGAACCCCCGATGTAAAAAGGAGATATAGCAAGATCGCGAAGATCGCACCCGATATGGGGGCGATGAAGACTGTCTTGGAACCATAAAACAATAGCGAGAGATTATAAAGCGAATCCCCCTCAGTTGGTGACGACTGGATTCGCCTTAATGAGCTTACAAATCCACCGATCGCACCTGTGATCACAACGGCGAAGATCGTTAGTGAGGAGAGTTTGTCCGAAGTCAGCAGGCCGTCGAGACCCCGTGTTTGTATCTCGAGCCAGAGGGGGACCAGAAAAAGAATGCCGAGAACGAGCATCAGAGCACCGAGCGATATGAGACACAGCTTTGCGGCAAACCAAGCAAGGTCGGTGAGCCTCTTTTCCCTTACGGGCAAAATGCTGTACTCGAGATAGAGCCTACCTAACAGGTCCGATAGGTCATCGCGAAGTAGCCCTTCGTATTTTGCGTGCGAGGCGTGGGGCGGATCGGCTGGCTCGGGCGGGCTCTGTAGATCCGGCGGCTTTGACGCCATATAGTCGTCAAATTCCTTTTGGCCCGCCACGCTCCGGTAGTCGTATCTGAGCTGCATTATCCGGCTTCGCAGCCTTGTCACCGGCAGGTGCTTTGCAAGGATCAGTTCAAAGCTATACAGATTGTCCCAGGTCAGCTGGCCCGATTTTCGCGCGACCTGCAGACCCTCAATGAACTCAAGTGCATCGGCGTCCTCGATACGCGCGCGCACGACGAGGTACTCACTGTGGACGTGATCAAACGCGATCGTCACCGGAGGCTGTAGATCGGAAAATCCTAGGTATTGTTTGAAAATCATTCGTTTTGATGGCTACGATCTATGCCCTCAGGACCTCGAGTGCTGATGCCACCCTGCTCGCGTCGCTCGTTTCGAGACCAGGACGGGGCGAATGACCGCTGACGTTGTTATCTCCGGCAAGTAAGATCGCGGAAACCATTCGGATCCTTTCCGCCGCAACCTCACGCTCTCGCAGCGCACGTTCCTTTATTTGATCGCCATGATCTAGTCTTGACTGGAGTTCATTCAGTTGTTCTCGAAGGAGTTGCTGTGCCTTATCCGCAGGCAGCCGTCCCACCCAAAAACCGATAACTAGAAAGACGAGGGGACCAATGCGATCGAGGAGAATAGGGTCGGGGACCGGCCTGATCCAACCTATCGAGACACCCATATAAACAAAAAGGAGGACCGCAGGAAGGATCATCACGCAAATCTCTTTGAGGTTTACATTGTTCCGCAGCTTGCCTCCTCTTACGCTCATCCTTGGCGGCACGTCGTCCATAGTCTGCGGGGCTTCCCGCTCTCCACCTGAGCAAAAAAACGCTTGAACTTACAGCGTTTCCGGTCTATAACTAAACAGCGACCCGATACCAGTAGCACTGAATTGCATGGTAGCCCGCGCCCGCTTCGCTCTGGCCTCTGGTATTGAACGCACCACACGGTTGGTCTTAATATCACTTCGCCCCTTTGCCACCAGAGGGGTTAATCGAGAAATAGCAGGGGGTTCGGTTCTTGGATACTGTATGTCACTACCGTGCGCGGATATAACTCAGCTGTTGATCGATTGGAGTGAAGGGGATACTCAGGCAATGGAAAGGCTATTCCCGCTCGTCGAACAGGAGTTGCATCGTCTGGCTCATTACTACATGAGCAGATTTCGACCTGGCAACACTCTCCAGACAACGGCAGTGATCAATGAGGGCTATCTGCGCTTGATCGATCAGAATCGAGTGAGCTGGCAGAATCGTGCTCATTTCTATGGCATTGCCGCCCAGATGATGCGCCGAGCGGTTCTCAATTACATCCGTGATCAAAAGAGATTGAAACGTGGGGGGGGCGTAACCACGATCTCGCTCTCCGAGTTCGATGTCATTTTGGAGCCGCGCTCCGACGAGCTCCTCGCCTTGGATGATGCGCTCGATCGTCTCGAGCAAATAGATAAACGCAAAGCTCAGGTAGTTGAAATGCGTTACTTCGGCGGCTTGAGCGTGGAAGAGACCGCCCATGTTCTCAGGGTTTCAAAGATCACCGTCATGCGTGACTGGCGGATGGCTCGTGCCTGGCTCTTTAAGGAACTATCTCCCGATGGAATCGAAGGCTAGTTGGAGCCGAATTGAAGAACTCTTTCACGCGGCTCTCGAGGTCGACGAATCTCGCCGCGCTGAATTCTTACGCGAAAAATGTGGGGCCGACCATACTCTTTTGGCCGAGGTCTTAAATCTCGTGGCTGCGGATGAGCGGGAATCAGGCTTCCTCGCAGATTCTGCTGTGGAGCTGGGGCTCGCGGCGATCGATAACAGCGCCCGTCTACCTTCGGTGGTGGGGAGAACAATCGGCAATTACTTTATTGAAGAAAAGCTTGGCGAAGGCGGTATGGGAGAGGTTTACCTGGCTCGCGATAAAACACTCGAGCGGAATGTCGCGCTGAAATTTCTGCTCACTCCTAATTTTGACGATCCGTTGTTAAAGCAGCGCCTCTTTCGAGAAGCCCAGGCGGCCGCCTCCCTCGACCATCCAAACATCTGCCGAATTTACGGTCTCGAAGAGATAGAAGGACTCGACTTCATCGTCATGCAACATGTAGAAGGCCGGACGCTTTCGGCCTTGATAGAGGACGGAGTGCGCCTGACGATGACGGAGATCTGCGAGGTGGCTCAGCAAATTGTCGCCGGTGTCGCCGCCGCTCATGCATGTGGTCTTATTCACCGGGATATAAAGCCCAGCAATATCATAAAGGCTCGTGACGGCCAGGTCGTGATCCTCGACTTTGGTTTGGCTAAGCGGGTGCAGGTCACAAATGAAAATGGTTCAACGAGCGACGTTTCGAGTGGAATGGTATTTGGCACCGTCTGCTACATGTCGCCGGAGCAACTCCGAAACGAGGATCTCGACCTGCAAACGGATATCTTCTCGCTGGGCGTTCTGCTGTATCAACTTTGCACTCTCCACAATCCTTTCGGCCGGGAAAGCGCCGCCGAGTCGATCTCAGCCGTTCTGAATGACGCTCCCGATCTGTCGCGGCTGGAGACGTCGAACACCCCGGTGGGTTTCAAACGCATCATTACGCGGTGTCTCGAAAAAGAGACAATGAACCGATATGGTTCCGCTATAGAACTTCTCGCAGATATTGAGGGCATACAAGAACATACATCGCGATTTTCGGCCCTGCGCGCCCGTATGGGTGGGTTGATCATAACGACGACTGTAATCGCCACCCTGGTGGTCGGCACAAGTTCCTACTGGCTGGGCCTGACGAGCACCACTCACCGGCTCTTGATACTTCCGCTAAAGAACATGACCGGGGACCCGACACTAGATTACATGGGCCAAGGAATCTCAGATGGAGTTAGCGGAAGACTCGGACGGTTGTCAGCTTTGCAAGACTTCAAGGTCTTGCAATATGACTCATTGGGAAGTTCCCCGTTAGAAAATACGGATGACCCGCATGCGATCGCCAAGAAGGTAGGGGCCGACATCGTGATATCAGGTGAGCTGAAGCTCGACAACGAACAAGTTCTGGCCTCGATAGAAGCCTATGATGTCCCAAAAGATAGTACTCTTTGGGCCACCTCCTGCACCGGCGAGCGGAGTGACCCTCTCGCCCTAGAAGAGGCCGTTTTCTCGCGCGTTGCAACAACACTGCGAATTGCTGACCGTGGTCCTGTCCAGAC
>JBJMGO010000095.1:0-2848 GCA_045807825.1 Pyrinomonadaceae bacterium
AAGCGTCTCTTCCCGGCGATCGACCTGCAGAGGTCCGGCACCCGCAAAGAGGAGCTCCTCATCAGCAAAGAGGACCTCAATCGCATCTGGGTCATGCGCCGCGTCCTCAACCCGCTCTCACCCGTCGAGCAGATGGAGGTCGTTCTCGAACGCCTCGGCAAGACAAAGGTGAACGCCGAGTTCCTCGCATCCATGCAGAGCTAGATCGATGATCATTTTTGAGTAAGCGAATGGAAGCAGGTATTGCTTCCATTCTTTTTGCCCGGACTTAGCCATGAAGGTTAGAGACGTCGTAAAGCTGATCGAGAATGATGGGTGGTATCTTGTTAGAACACGTGGTAGTCATCGGCAGTATAAGCATCGGTCAAAACCTGGTCTGGTGACGATCCCAGGAACTCCAGGCAAGGAATTGGCGATCGGGACACTCAACAATATACTTAGGCAGGCAGGATTGCGATGACAAAAAAATATCTGATCATTGTAGAAAAGACGCCGACGGGCTATTCGGCTTTCTCGCCTGACGTTCCCGGTTGTGCGGCGATAGGGAACACGCGGGACGAGGTCGAGCAGAATATCCACGAAGCTATCGAGTTTCACATCGACGGACTCCGTGAGGACGGCTATGCCATTCCGGAACCGAGCTCCTACTCCTCATACATCGACATCGCGGCTTAGCGGGTGCGAGTAGCCATCATCTCAGCAGAAGCTGTGCCCTACTCCAAGACCGGTGGTCTTGGGGACGTCGCGGGCGCTTTGCCAAAGGCTTTGAAGAAGGTTGGTATCGACAGCCTACTGATCACGCCGTGCTACTGGCAGACGAAGGCGGAGTACCTCTGGGACTTAGCCATAGACGACCTGTGGGTCACATGGAAAGGGCAGCCATACCACGCCAAAGCCTTCTACAGCGAGGCAAATGGATCGCCTACATTCCTGATCGATGCACCGTCGATCTTTCACCGCGATTCGATATATGGCTACACTGAGGATCACGAGCGTTTTGCCTTCTTTTGCCATGCGTCGCTCGCCCTGCTGAACCGCATCGGCGACGCTCCTGACATCCTCCATCTCAACGACTGGCACACTGGCTTTGCCGCTGTTGAATTAGCCTCCCGCAGGCGGCAGGAAGCGTATTGGCAGCGGACGCGGACCGTCTTCTCGATCCACAATATGGCCTATCAGGGGCCATTTGGACTCAACGAGCTGGCGGCGCTCGGATTTAGGTCGCAACTTTCTATAAATGCCTTCAGCCTCAACGGCTACGCCTCCGCAATGAAGGCTGGGCTTGAGGTCTCCGACACGCTCTCGACGGTCTCGAGACGCTACGCACTCGAGATGCAGACATCAGAGAACGGCTACGGTCTCGACTGGCTCATAAGACAACGAGCGGACCGGCTGATCGGGATCACGAATGGCGTTGATTATGAGGTTTGGGACCCGGAGACAGACCCTGAGCTGCCCGCACACTTCTCGATCGAAGATCTGTCGGGTAAACGCGAGTGCAAGCTGGCCCTGCTTCGCCATTTTCACCTGCCGGAGGAGCTGTTTCGCCCGATCTACGCAAGCGTTACGCGGCTGACCGCACAAAAGGGAGTCGAGCTGATCCGAGGTGCGGCGAGTGATATTTTGGCTGCCGGCGCGTTCTTCATCGCGCTTGGCAGCGGCGAAAAAGATTCAGAACGATTCCTCCAGGCACTGCGTGATTATTCGCCCTCGCGCGTCGGCGTCTACATCGGATACAATGAAAAGCTCGCGCACCTGATAGAGGCGGGAGCGGACATGTTTCTGATGCCGTCCAAGTTCGAGCCGTGCGGACTGAATCAGATGTATTCACTTCGCTACGGTACTGTACCTATCGTGCGCGCCGTCGGCGGTCTCGACGACACCGTCCAAAACTGGGATGCTGTGAGCGAAAAAGGTAACGGTTTTAAGTTCAACGAGTACACCGCCGCAAAACTGATAGAGAAGGTCTACGAGGCACGCTTTGCCTACGAGGACAAAGAGACCTGGGCCAAGATCCAACGCAACGGAATGTCAGTCGACAACTCCTGGGAAAATGCTGCGCGTAAGTATGTCGAGCTTTATCGATGGACAATCGAACGCTAGCTCTTGAGCTTGCCGGTGAGGTTTGGATGCGGCCGATAAAGGAAACCGATACGACCGCTATCCTCGAGCTTGTCCGCACCAATTACGATCATCTACGCACATTCATGGAGTGGGCAAAGCCCGACTACGGCCGTCGCGATGCTGAGGAGTGGATCGCGCGGTCGATTGTGGGTGATCGGGACGGCAGCCAGTTGAATTTTGGTATCTTTCGCGCGACAACGCTGATCGGCACCATCGGCTTCGCTGCATTTGATCACGGAGCCAAGGTGACGGAGATCGGCTACTGGATCGATGCCTCAGAACAGGGGAAGGGCATCGTCAGCCGCGCGACCGAGAAGTTACTGGAGCTGGCATTTGAGCGCCTTGGGATGAATCGTGTTCAGATCCGCTGTGCGAGCGGCAACTTGCGCAGCGCAGCCATCCCAGAGAAACTTGGCTTCAAAAAGGAAGGCGTACAGCGCCAGCATGTGATGCGCGACGGGAAGATCTACGATTTTTTGATCTTTGGGCTACTGCGCGAAGAGTGGTTGTCGCGGCCGAACGCCTAAAGGCGTCGTTCTTACATATGATAATAGTCATTATCGGTGCCCAGTGGGGCGATGAAGGAAAGGGAAAGGTCGTCGATCTTTTGGCCGACCGCTTTGATATCGTGTCGCGGTATCAGGGCGGGCACAACGCCGGACACAGCGTGTATGTCGGCGATAAAGCTTTTGTTCTAAGACTGCTGCCGTCCGGGATCATCCAC
>JBJMGO010000096.1:0-1576 GCA_045807825.1 Pyrinomonadaceae bacterium
AGCTGGAGGACCCGCTCACCCTCACCGCTGCCAACGAGATCATGCAGACCGAGATCTCCCCGATCTCCGACGTCCGCGGCACGGCGGATTACAAGCGGCTGCTGTTGAGACAGCTGTTCCGCGCGCATTTTGTGGAGCTATTCGGATTCTGAGGCACGTATGCGACTCCTCAAAAATCTAAGAATTGTAGGGCTTCTAATCGCGGCATTTTTCGGTTCAGTTGTCGTGATATATGTTGCTTTTCTGGTTTATATAAATTTTCCTAACGACCAGGTAATAGCCAGAAATGTGAAGGTTACGAATGAGTGGACTGAACTCGTTATCGATCCGCCGGTTTCAGCACACAATCGAGACCAGTACGTCACCCTACGGACCTATGGGATAGATTTTCAGGCGGCGGGCTTCGATGGGGTGCATCTGAAAAATGGAACTGTCCTCAATCCAGATATTGAGCTGATCGATGTGGACGATACAACTCAAAGCCTTCACCCTTCTGGGGCAGACCAAGGTCATTTCGCCGTTGACGCCGTGTTTAGTCCGGTAAAAGACTCGATGGGATTCGTAAAGAATCGAAGGTTCGCCAGATTGCGGATTCGCAGCGATGTGCCATTTGATTGCGAACGTCTTGCGTGGGTGGATTACAACCCGAAATAGTTATCGTGAAAAACATCGACTCCACATCCCACGTTCGCGGTGAGAGCGTTTATCTTGATGACATTCCGGTGATCGAGGGGACGTTGTTTGCGTGTGTGTATGACTCGCCGATCGCGCATGGAACATTGAAGAGCGTCGACACGAGTGCGGCCGAGGCGAGTGAGGGCGTAATTTGCGTCATTACCGCAAAGAATCTCATTGGCGAGAACCAGATCGCGGGGATCGTGCCGGACGAGCCGCTGCTGGCGGACGGGGAAGTCCACTTTTGCGGCCAGCCGGTCGCGATCGTTGTGGGGACGAGTGAGGTGCTTGCGCGCAAGGCTGCAAAGCTGATCACGGCTGAGATCGAGCCGCTCGAGGTGGTCACCGATCCGCGCGTCGCGGCGGCTCGCGAAAGCTTTATCGTGCCGCCGAAGAAGTTCATTCTCGGTAATGCCGATGCTGCATTCGCTATTTGCGAACACGTCTTTGAGGGACGCACGGAGCAAAACGGTCAGGAGCACCTTTACATCGAGACGCAGGGTGCTTACGCGATGCCGATGGAGAACGGCGGGATCCGTGTGTATTCGTCGACGCAAGGGCCGACCGCCGTTCAGCGTGCGGTTTGCCGCGTGACGGGTCTGCCAATGCACAAGGTTGAGGTCGACGTGCAGCGTCTTGGCGGCGGCTTTGGCGGTAAGGAGGATCAGGCAAATGCGTGGGCTGGCATCTGCGCTGTCGCCTCGCAACTTACAAAAAGACCTGTCAAGTACGCTCTTCACCGCATGGAGGACATGCGGATGACGGGCAAGCGGCATCCGTATTCGAGCGACTACAAGATCGGCCTCGACAAGGACCTGAAGATCGTCGCCTACGAGGCGAGCTTTTACCAGGACGCCGGCGCGGCGTGCGACCTGTCGCCCGCGGTGCTGGAGCGCACCCT
>JBJMGO010000097.1:0-4798 GCA_045807825.1 Pyrinomonadaceae bacterium
CGAGGCCTCGCTGCGGCAGCTCTACATCGATCTCGACGCCGAGAACCAGTCGAAGCAGGGCGTCGTGATCGACATCCGCAACAACAACGGCGGCTTCATCAACCCGTACGTGATCGACGTCCTCTCCCGCAAGGGTTATCTCACGATGCAGGCACGCGGCGAATGGGCTGTTCCCGGCCGCAGCAATCTCGGCCAACGAGCCTTAGAGCGGCCGACGGTGCTCGTGACAAATCAGCATTCGTTGTCCGACGCTGAGGACTTTACCGAGGGCTATCGTTCGCTAAAGTTGGGCAAGGTCGTGGGCGAGCCGACATCGGGTTGGATCATCTTCACGTGGAACACGACACTCTTTGACGGGACATCATTCCGCCTGCCGCGTCAGCGCATCCGTGCGAGCGACGGCAGTGAGATGGAGCTGCATCCGCGTGCAGTTGACGTGCCCGTGACGAGACCGATCGGTGAGACCTACACGGGTCGCGATTCGCAGCTCGATGCCGCGGTAAAGACACTGCTCGGAAATCAATAGGTATAGGAAAAGAGCCGCAGCTTCTCCCCCTGCGGCTCAACTATCCCGTTGTCAACGAAGCCGAGCTTCCTGAGGAGGCCGACAGAAGCGTCATTGTCCAGGGACGTGATCGCGAGCAGTTTCGTAAAGCCAAGCGTCTCACGCCCGTACTTCATCGTCGCCGCCGCTGACTCATAACCGTACCCTTTCCGCTCGTGCTCCGGCAGGAACGCAAAACCAATATCCGGCTCATCAAAATAATCACGCTTTACAAACCCGCACATTCCCACGGCCGCACCGTCATGCGTCACCACCGCCCAGAGCCCATACCCGTTACTGTGGTAACTCACCACGTACTTGTTGATGATAAAATCCCGCGCATCCTCATCGCTCCTGACGTTGCGGTCTCCGATATATGCCAGGAACTTTGGGGAATTGAGCAGGGCGTTGATGAAAGGTGCGTCCTCCGCCGTGAGCTCGCGCAGGACGAGACGCTCAGTCTCGAGGATCGTCGTCATTGATACCTATTCGGCCTGCTCTCGAGCATGATAAGAGCTACGTGTTAGCGGCGAGGATTCGACGTGCTTGAATCCCATTGCTTCGCCGATATGCTTCCATTCGGCAAATTCATCGGGGGTGACATACCGCTCGACGGGGAGGCGTTTTTCGTACGGCTGCAGGTATTGGCCGATGGTCATAATGTCGCACGAGGCGGCGCGGAGGTCGCGCATGAGGTCGACGACTTCTTCGAATTCCTCTCCGAGACCGACCATGATGCCGCTCTTGGTAAGCATGTTTGGGAAGTGAGTATCTCTGAACGCCGCAGCCCGCGTGAGCAGCTCCATTGACTGCTCGTAGATCGCGTCGGGACGAACGCGACGGTAAAGGCGGGCGATCGTCTCCGTATTGTGATTCAACACGTCGGGTCGTGCCTGAAGAACATTATTAAGTGCGACCTCGTCACCGTTGAAGTCGGGTATCAGTACCTCGACCTTGCACTCCGGATTCATCTCACGCACACGAAGTATCGTCTCCGCCCAATGCATCGAGCCGCCGTCTGGCAGATCGTCGCGATTCACCGAGGTGATCACGGCGTGTTTGAGGTCGAGGTGCTTCACGGCCTCTGCGACGTGCGTCGGCTCCATGGGGTCCAAGTTATCGGGCCGTCCCTTGTTGACCGCACAAAAGCCGCAATGCCGCGTGCACGTATCGCCGCCGAGCATGAATGTAGCTGTCTTATCCGTCCAGCATTCAAATATATTGGGGCACTTTGCCTCCTGGCAGACGGTATGGAGATTGAGCCCTGAGATCAGGTCCAGTACGGCGTTCTGGTTACGCGGATCGCCGAGCTTGATCTTAAGCCAGTCAGGCTTTTTCAGACGCTCACGCTGCTTCCTGTTCAGGAATTGTTGTACAAGGACCTTCTCCTCGATCATGTGACCATTATCGCATTTTGCCGCGCGGTCTTCATTTTTTGCTACAGTTGCAGAATGCGAAGCTGGCTAATTCTCGTTGCTATCTTTTTGAGTGTTACAACGGCGGCGTTCCCGCAAAGCGGCTATGTCGCACAGATCACGAAGTGGCGGGCGGAACACGAAAAGCAGCTCCGCAGCGAGGGTGATTGGCTTACGGTCGCAGGTCTGTTTTGGCTAAAGCGTGGCGTGAATACCGTGGGCTCGGGCGGTAAATACGACGTTGAGCTGACGCGCAGCTTTCCTAAAGGGAAGTTTGGCGACATCACTCTAAGTGAGCACGGAGCCGTGCTCGCGGTTGCTCCGGGAGTGAAAGCATTCGCCGGCGATATTCCGGTCTCGACAATGACAGGCGAGCAGATAGTGCCGCCGGTTGAGCTGGTGCCCGATGATCCGGGCCCGGCGACAAAGATCAAGATCGGCTCCGAATCTTTTTACGTCATCAAACGCGGCGAGAAACTCGGCATTCGGCTGAAGGACAACAATAACCCCGCACGTCTTAATTTTAGAGGCGAGAAATGGTACCCGGTGAACGCCGGCTACAAAGTTGTTGCGACTCTTGAGCCATATCCGGAGCCGAAGCCGGTCAAGGTGCCGAATGTGCTTGGGGGCAGCTTTGACTACAAACCACCGGGGCTGCTGCACTTCATACTCGCGGGCAAAGAGTACACGCTGATGCCGGTGATCGAGGAGGATCACCTCTTCATCATCTTTCGCGACCTCACCAGCAAAACTATCACTTACGGCGCTGGACGATTTCTCTACGCTCCGATGCCAAAGGATGGAAAGGTCGAGCTAGACTTTAACAAGGCCGAAAATCCACCATGCGCATTCACGGAATTCGCGACATGTCCGCTCCCGCCGCAGCAAAACAAGCTGAATGTTGCTATTCCTGCGGGTGAGAAGAGAAACCACTGAAAAGCGCCCGCGAAAGGGACATTACGCGTCGCCACGCCTGAGGCGGCAGACCACTTTTCCTGAGATCTGATCGAGGGGCATAGAGCCAAAGCTCCGACTGTCAGAGCTTTCGTCGGGTGCATCGCCAAGCAGTTCAGCTCGACCATCTTCATCAATAGCCGTAAGACGCTTTAGTATCGTCACACTGCTCTTGAAGGGATGTGCAGCGAGCACGATGTCCCCGACCGCTACATGGCATGTGGACTGGGTGAGAACCACATCTCCGTCTTCCAGCGTCGGCCGCATGGAATGGCCGTTGACGCGGACCGCAGATCGCATACCAAGGATGAACAAAAGACGATCTTGCCAACCGGCTTCACGCATAAACAAGAAGGGACGAGTATCTTACCCGTCCCTCAAAGATAACAGCTAGGTCTTTAACTAAGACGCCGTGTACCACGGTACGTCGCGGCCCTTTGTCTCCCAAAAGATCTCGTGGACGCGTTTGATGTTGTCCATCAGCTCCTGTGCATGCTCGAGCGAGATCTCCTGCTTTACGGCGGAGCAAAGCTTTGCTGTTTTCCAAAATAGATCGTGCAGCTCGGGATATTTCTCTAGATGCGCGGGCTTGAAATAGTCCGTCCAGAGCACCAGCAGATGATGCTTTGCGAGATCGGCGCGTTCCTCCTTGATCGCAATAAAACGCGTCAGCGTATTCTGATACGCCGAGCTCGCCTTTTGATCGCCGGTGTCCGGCATCTTTAGATCCAGAATTTTCTTGGTCAACTGCAGGACCGACTCCGCCTCAACGCGCGCCTGCGATGGATCGTACACGCCGCACGGCGCGTCACAGTGGGCCTCGGCAACTTTAAGGTCTGAAACTTTCAACTTATCGAACATCATTTTCCTCCCTGCTTACAATTCAAGAAATTACGGTGCCATCTCATCTGTAGGTCGCGTGCCGGCATCTATGCCCATAACGCTCGCCTGGTTTATGACCTTGACTTTCAGATCGTCTTGGACCGCGATCTGGCACGACAGGCGTGTGTGATCACCAAGATCCGTCTTTGTCGACAGAATGGCGGCCTCCGCCTCACCGATCGGCCCCGGATCACCATCGATAACCTCGACACGGCACGTCGTGCAGCGCGCGTTACCGCCGCAGCGATGCAGGATGTCTATCCCTGCATCCTCAAGAGCCAATACAAGGCGTTTACCGGTCTCCGTTTCAAAAGCTATCTCGCCGTTCGCAGTCTCAGCCTTTATTTGTGGCATTCATTCCCCTTTCTAAAAAATTCGCTATAACTCGAATTTGTCACACGCTCGCACCGCGATGCAAGTGCCCCCCAACGGAAAAAACGCTACTCTGTTACATTCGCCGCTGCCATGACCGCGATCCTCGGAATCTCAGCCTTTTACCACGACAGTGCCGCCGCACTCGTCGTCGATGGCCGTATCGTCGCCGCTGCACAGGAGGAGCGGTTCACGAGGATAAAGCACGATTTTGAATTTCCAAAGAATGCTATCGACTACTGCCTTCGTGAAGGCGGACTCGGCGCGAGTGAGCTCGACGCCGTTGTGTTTTACGACAAGCCATTCCTGAAATTCGAGCGGCTGATGGAGACGTACATAGCGTACGCGCCTCGAGGCCTAAGATCATTCATGATGGCGTTGCCGCTTTGGCTCAACCAAAAGCTGTTCTTGCCATGCGAGATCGACAAGGGTCTGAACGGCGAATACGACGGCCCGATCTACTTCACCACACATCATGGGTCGCATGCTGCGAGTGCGTTCTTTCCCTCTCCATTCGAGGAGGCGGCGATCATCACATTCGATGGCGTCGGTGAATGGAGCACGTCCACGTGGGGCGTCGGTCGGGGCAACAAGATCGATCTTAAGCGTGAGATCCGCTTTCCCCACTCGC